>JBOFRK010000134.1:0-2455 GCA_051650945.1 Alphaproteobacteria bacterium | reverse complement strand
AAGCAAGCAGGTGCTGAAATTGTTTCAGTTTCCCTTCCCCACACCAGCTATGCCCTACCGGCCTATTATATCATTGCCCCTGCGGAAGCTTCTTCCAACCTATCCCGTTATGACGGTATAAGGTTTGGAAAGCGGATGCCTGGAGAAAATTTGGATGAGCTTTACGCATTAACCCGCGGGGAAGGCTTTGGAAAAGAGGTCAAACGTCGTATTTTAATCGGCACTTACGTTTTATCCCACGGATATTACGATGCATATTATATCAAGGCGCAAAAAGTGAGGGCTAAGATTGCCCAAGACTATACTCAGGCTTTTCAGGCTGTCGATGCTTTGCTGGTGCCTTCAGCGCCCACAGGAGCTTTCGGCATCGAAGAAAAGCAAACAGACCCCATTACCATGTATTTAAATGATATTTTCACGGTTCCCATCAGCCTCGCAGGACTTCCAGCAATTTCAATTCCTGCTGGGTTAGACGCAGAGGGTCTCCCCCTGGGGCTTCAAGTGGTGGGACGTTCCTTTGATGAAGAGATGGTTTTGCGGGTTGGGTCCGTGTTGGAAAAAGCAGCTGATTTTAAGCCGCTTCCCTTTCAATAGACTTTATTCGCAACGTAATAGATTGTATGATAAACGGATATTCGCGCAGCCCTTTAAAAAAATATGAAGCTTGACTTCGAGGAAACAAAGGTAAGTAAAAAGACATGTCTGACGAGAAACAGTGTTTGATTGCAGGGGAAACAGGGCTTTGGGAGATGGTCATTGGGCTGGAAGTTCATGCTCAAATCACCTCATCATCAAAGCTTTTTTCTGGCGCCTCCACAGCCTTTGGCGGAGAGCCGAATACGCAAGTTTCGTTTTTGGATGCTGCGTTCCCGGGCATGCTCCCTGTCATCAACCAAGTGTGTGTGGAACAAGCCGTACGCACAGGCATTGGGTTGAATGGCACCATTGGCCTAACGTCAGCCTTTGATCGCAAAAATTATTTTTATGCAGACCTGCCTTCAGGGTACCAAATTACCCAATTCAAAAAACCTATTGTGGAAGGAGGCTATCTGGATATTGAACCAGAGCCTGAAAAAGTGAAGCGCATCCGCATTAACCGCTTGCACCTTGAGCAGGATGCTGGGAAAAGCTTTCATGACCTTCACCCCACCCAGTCTTTGATTGACCTTAACCGCGCAGGGATTGCCTTGATGGAGATTGTGTCAGAGCCTGATATGCGCACGGCAGAAGAAGCTGCTTTATATGTGAAAAAGCTGAGAGCACTGCTTCGCTATTTGGAAACCTGTGATGGGAATATGGAAGAAGGAAGCTTGCGCGTGGATGCGAATGTTTCGGTTCGCAAACCTGGGGAGCCCCTGGGAACCCGTGTTGAGGTGAAAAACGTTAACTCCATCAAATTCTTGCAACAGGCTATTCTCTATGAAGCAGCGCGCCAAATAGCGCTTTTGGAAGCACGTGGATCTGTCTCCCAAGAAACTCGCCTCTTTGATGCGAATAAGAACGAGACGCGCTCGATGCGAAAGAAAGAGGAAGCCCACGATTACCGCTATTTTCCAGATCCAGACCTCCCTCCCCTCTGCCTTTCCCAAGAGCTTGTGGAAGGCATTCGCCGCGCTTTGCCAGAACTGCCAGAGGCTAAAAAGCAACGCTTGATGGAAACCCTTGGGCTTTCCGCCTATGATGCTGACGTTTTGGTAGCAGAAAAAGAAACGGCTGCTTTTTTTGAGACGACCCTCGCGTTATCCAAGCAGCACCCTCAAGCAGTGGCTAAAAACCTGGCTAACTGGATGATGGGAGACCTATTCGCGGCCCTTAACAGGGATGGGGCAGATTTAGAGCGCATGGCTTTGACTCCAAGCGCTTTAGCAAAGCTGATGGATTTGATCCAAGAAGGGGTTCTTTCTGGAAAAATGGCCAAAGAAGTTTTTGCACTGATGTGGGAAACAGGGCAAGACCCTGAAGCAATCGTCGCAGAAAAAGGGTTTCGCCAGGTGAGCGATGAAGGGCAGCTGCGCCAGATTTTACAGGATATCTTGCAAAAAGAATCGGATAAGGTGGAGGCGTACCGTGGGGGCAAAGACAAGCTGTTTGGTTATTTTGTGGGCCAGGCCATGAAAGCAACCCAAGGCCAGGGGAACCCTGCCATGGTTAACAGCCTGCTGAAAGAGCTCCTTGACATCCCTGCTTAGCAGGATCAAGTTTTACAAAAATCTTCCCTTTTCAAAAGCGCTTTGAGAAAAACTGTTAGTGGCATTTGCTTTATTAACAGTTCGTTAGATGTGATCAGCCATTCCAAAATAAAAAAATCTTTATTTATCAATTAGGGCGTGTCCTCAATTGAGCCAAATGATTGCGGAAGCCAATTGAATAGCGCCGAGGAAGTTGGTAGCTGTTTTGTCATAACGTGTTGCAATAGCACGGTATTGCTTGAGTTTTGAGAAGAAATTCTCCATCA
>JBOFRK010000133.1:0-8711 GCA_051650945.1 Alphaproteobacteria bacterium | reverse complement strand
CTTTAGCTGCAACAGAACTACCTTTTCCAGTATGACTTGAGGTATTCAAAAGCTCACGAAAAGCTTTCCCCGCCTTGAAAAAGGGCACATATTTTTCTGAAACTTCAACAGCTTCCCCAGTGCGCGGATTACGTCCTGTGCGCTTGCCTCTTTTTCGCAAGCAGAAACTTCCAAAACCCCTAAGCTCAATACGGTGGCCTTTTTGAAGGGAAGTTGCAATCTCGTTGAAGAACAAAGAAATTGAGTCTTCGATGAGCCGTCTCCCCAGCTCCGGGTATTTTTCTTGAATACGATGAATGAGCTCTGATTTTGTCATACGTGTCTCCTGTTGGTTATAGGCCCTTTTTTTAAGAGGCATATGGAAAATTTATGCCAATCAGAAATTTTTTTAAAAAAAAAATATTAAAATTTTGTTATTAAAGTGTTTTTTCAAAAAATAATTTTTTTAAAAAAAATGCTAAAACCAAAAGCATTTGTTTTCAGTCAACAAAGCGTCCATTTTTTCGTCATGCAATTCCCGCGGGACGGAAGAAATTTCCTGGCTAGAATGGGCTATCCCAACAGCCAGAAAAAAAGAACCGGTCTGGAAACGCAAGAAGCGAAGCGTTGCGTCATAATAACCTCCTCCGCGCCCCAAACGATAACCTGCTTGATCAAAAGCGAGCATTGGCATCAACATTAAATGGGGTTTAAGTAGATATGAGATAGCAAAATTCTCAGGAACAACCGTGCGAAGGGGACCTTCCACAAGCACCGTATCAGGGTCCCAGGGAACAAATCCAAGCAACGGAGAAGGCTGTTGTAAGGGAATAGGAAGAAGGCAACGGTACCCTGCTTCATGGAGCCTATGGAGAAGAAATTGGGTTTGAACCTCTGACGGCCCCAAAGGCCAATAGGCACTAATGAAGAGTGGATCGGGAAGTGAGCCCGCGCAACGCAGCTCATCCAAAAGATCAAAGGTCATTTTTGCAAAAAAAGAATCTTCAATAAGTCCAGAATTATTGAGACGTTCCATCTCTCGAGCTTTTTCAACTCGCAAAAGCTGTTTGCGCCTCCGCACTTGTGAACCAGGAAAAAGTGTTTGAATCATGGCCTCCTTCGGCAAGAGAACGGTAAAACATCCGCCTCTCTGCTCGAGATCTGAAAAAAAACTACAGTAAAACGTATTTCCTCTTTGATGAAGTGGAGATCTCTATTATGATACCTCTGTTTTGAATAAAAGCGTACTGAAAAAAAAGATGAATTTCACATGGAAAGGGTTTTATGCCATGACCTGCTCGACACGTAAAAGAGCCTTGGGGATTTTAGGGATTTTCTTCTTATCTTGTGTTACGAAATTTTCTCTCTTTGCGTTAAGCGTTGATATCAACCAAGGCAGCTTCCAACCCATTCCCATCGCCATTCCGGCTTTTGCCCATGAAGCAGGCGAAGCAAGCGCCCAATTGAGCGATGTGATCGCATCGGACCTCAAGAATTGTGGTGAATTTTCCCTGATAAGCCCAGAGGCTTATATTCAAACCTCTGCGGGCGTCTTGGCGACACCCCATTTTGCAGAATGGAAACCCTTAAATGCTCAGATTTTGCTTGCAGGGCGCATTACGGAAAACAAGGGTGATTTAGAGGTTGAGTTCGTTCTTTACGACGTTTTTACGGGATCGCTTTTGTTGAAAGAACGTTTCAAAAAAACATCCACGCGGTGGCGTAATTTAGCACATCAAGTGGCAGACGCTGTCTACAAACGCATAACAGGTGAGGATGGATATTTTAACACCAAGGTTGTCTACGTTTCCCAACAAGGACCTCGCGGGAAAAAAGCATGCCGGTTAGCCGTCATGGATCAAGATGGCGCCAACCATCAATATTTGACGAATGGAAATTATATCGTCATGTCACCTCGTTTTTCCCCAACCTCCCACGAAATCGCTTACATGGCTTTTGACACCCAACCTCCCAGTGTGCATTTGATGAATTTGCAAACAGGACAACAGCAGACCATGGGGCAATTTAAAGGCATGACTTTCGCGCCACGTTTTTCTCCAGATGGCCGGAACCTTGTGATGAGCCTATCTTCTCCTGGCGTTACGTCTCTTTATGAAATGCCCCTGGCAACGCGTAAAATGGAGCGGTTGACAGAGACATCTGGCGCAATTGATACGTCTGCCAGTTATTCACCAGATGGAGGAAAATTGGTATTCAATTCAGACCGCCAGGGAACACCACAGCTATATGTCATGCCTGCTGGCAGAGGGGCAGACCCAGAGCGTATCAGCTTTGGAAAAGGGCGTTACTATACACCTGTTTGGTCCCCCCGGGGTGATTGGATTGCTTTTATCAAGTCTTATAAAGGCACCTTTAATTTAGGGGTTGTCCGCCCTAATGGAGATGGGGAGCGGATCATTGCCAAAAGCTATTTGATGGAAAGCCCTACTTGGGCTCCAAACGGAAGGGTTTTAATGTTTGCAGCCCAGTCTAGCTTGGATGCTGGATCTAAGATTTACAGCATTGATGTGACAGGTCATAATTTGAGAGAAGTATCAGTTCCCAAAGAAGCAACACATCCTGCATGGTCCCCCTTGCTTCTGGACTGAGTTTTTCATATAGTTGCGCCCAGTGCCTTCGAAGTTTTGTTTTTTCAGAAATTGCGGAGCTAAAAAGGCTAGGAAGCACGTTAAAACTAATTGATTTTAACGAAAAATTAATGCATAACCGTGTATGGTAAATAAAAACAAAAAAGAGGAAAAAAGTAAGATGCGTGTAAAAATTGCTAGTATGTTGGCTGCAACAGCTTTCTTGGCTGCTTGTGATTCTGCCTTCGACTCCGAAACAATGACTTGCGGTCAAGGCGGTGCGGATGCGACATGTCCACCTGCCCCTGGTACGGCTGCTGACTTTGTGGCAAATGTAGGGGATCGGGTTTTCTTCGAGTTTGATAAAACATCTATCAAACCAGAAGGAAAAGAAACCCTTGCTAAACAAGCCGAATGGTTGAACAAGTATGCAAGCACCACTGTGACCGTTGAAGGACACTGTGACGAGCGTGGTACTTCTGAGTACAACATGGGCTTGGGTCAACGTCGTGCAGATACGACAAAGAAGAGCCTAACTTCCATGGGTGTTGCGCCTAGCCGCGTGAAGACCCTCAGCTATGGTAAAGAGCGTCCAGTTGTTCCAGGCAATGATGAATCTGCTTGGTCACAAAACCGTGTTGCTATCACAGTTGTTGACTAAACAAACTTTTCTTTAAGATTGTTTGTTTGCAAGAGAAGGCTAGTTGCTTTAAGCAGCTAGCCTTTTTTAGTAACAGCTACCATAGCATTAACATTCAGACAGACAGATCGAGGCAAAAAATTAATTTTTTAAAGCCTTGTCTATGATCAGTTTCTCCTTGAAACTGTCTTTCATCAAAAAAACATATTGTTTTTATGCGTTATTTTATCATTTTAAAATTTACAAATTTTTTGTTTTTTTCTATAAAATAAAATTGGTATACAGTTAAACCATTTCTGCAGATTATTTTTGTCCATGCGTTCAGTTAAGTGTTTAAATTCTGAGCCCCATGCTCAGCCTACCCTTTCAGTTTTTCTGGAAAAGCTGGGTATTTTTGAAAATAGCTATCAAAAACAATTTTTAGCTCAAGATTGCTCAACCCGTTGGTATGAGCGTCTCATTTTTACAAAACCTCTGATTCTCGGAGCAAAAAGCCATGAAATAAAACAAGCTGTTTTAATGCACGTTCCTGCCCAAGACCAAAGCATGGGCCAACAGTTCATGGCCATCTCAAAGCGATTGGCTCGCATTCAGCTTCGCGTGCCTGAGATTTATGCATGTGAGCCTGAAAAAGGTCTTTTTTTGCTAGAAGATTTTGGGGACAAGACTTATCAACAGCTTCTGCGCCAGGGAAACCAAGCGCTCCCCCTTTACCAACGCGCTGTGGATGTGTTGATTCATTTGCATCGCTTTGAAACCCAACCCCCAAAGAAATCAGATTTAGGTTTATTTGACCTGCCTGCGCTTCTTGAAGAGGTTAGCCTGTGGGCAGATTGGCACTATCCTTTTTTGCACAAAAAACATCTCTCTTCCCAAGAAAAAACGTCTTTTCTGTCCCTTTGGCTGGACGTGCTTTCTCCCCTTGAGGGAACCTTTGGGTCAGACCGAATATCTCTTGTGTTGAAGGATTATCATGTGGATAACCTGATGGATTGCTCAGGCGAGGGATTACAACAGTGTGGGTTGCTTGATTTTCAAGATGCCCTCTATGGCCCCACAGCCTATGACCTTGTTTCTTTGCTGGAGGATGCACGCCTTGATGTGGATCCAGAGCTTGCAAGGGTTTGCAAACAGCGCTATTTAAGGGCTCAGCCTGCCTCTTTTGACCAGGAAGCTTTTGAACATGAATATCTGCTTCTTGGTGCTCAAAGGGCCACAAAAATTTTGGGGATTTTTGCGCGCCTTTCCATGCGAGATGGAAAATCTCACCACCTGAAGCATCTGCCTCGGGTTTGGCGATATCTAGAAACAGCTTTGGCACACACGTTGTTTGATGACTTACGTTACAGCTTTGATCAGCTGGTTCCACACTCTATGCGTTCCCTATGTTAAGGAAATAAACCCCATGAAACCCCTCAAACCCAAAGCAAAACCTAAACCAAAGGCTGATTTTCAAAAACCAAAAACAGCGATGATTCTTGCGGCTGGGTACGGACGACGGATGCTTCCTTTAACAGAAACCCAACCTAAAGTTTTATTGAACGTTTTAGGGGCTCCTCTTATAGACCATTTATTAGGCTATCTTGAAAAAGAAAACATCAACAAGACCGTTATCAACACGTTTCATTTAGGAAAAGCAGTAGAAGCGCATTGTGCTAAAAACCCCCGTAAGATGACCCTTGTCTTTTCAAGAGAAGAGGTTTTGCTGGACACAGGCGGTGGTGTTAAGCGCGTGCTACCGGAGTTTGGAAACAAACCCTTCTTGCTGATTAATGGAGACGTTTTTTGGAAAAATTACCCCCCTTCGTGCCTCGAAACGTTGATCGAAGCGTGGGATGAAACAGTGATGGATGCGCTGTTGCTTCTGATTCCTAGGGAAAAAGCTTTCGGGCATGAAGGGCCGGGAAGTTTTTTCAAAAGCTCCCAAGGTAGGCTTTCTTGGCGAGGCGAAAAACCAGATGCGCCCTTCGCTTTTGGAGGGGTTCAATTGATTCACCCCCGTGCCTATGATGGCATCACGGATGTTGTGTTTTCTAACCGTTTGATGTGGAACCAGCTGTTGCGCCGTAAGCGCCTTTATGGGGTGACGTGGGAGGGAAGTTGGTATCACCTAGGAACCCTTGAATCCTACCAACAATTTCAAAAGGAAGCAGGAAAAGCCTGAGCCTGATTTCAGGAAAAGCAACACTCGATTGCCCTTGGAAGAGGTATGCTCAAAAGCCCGTCTCGGGTTAGGGAATGAAGCGGTTCAAGCTCTGCCAGCACTTCTATGTTTCCATAATCTATCAAAGATTGTTTGTTATCAGGATTAGACAGTCCGTTCAGCACGATCCCTTTAATGGGAATCTCACGTTTTCTCAACGCTTCCAGCGTCAACAGGGTATGGTTGAGGGTTCCAAGGCCGGCATGCGCCACAATCAAAACCGGCATCCCAAGGCGCCGGATCAGGTCTATCATCAACGCATCTTCGTTGAGAGGAACTAACACACCGCCAGCCCCCTCCACAACCACATTTGCTTGCGAAAAAGGGAGGATAGCAACTGCATCCAACTCAATCCTTGCGCCTTCTCGCTTTGCCGCGATATGGGGCGATAAAGCTTCTTTGAAAGCATAGCGCTCAAGGTAGCAAGGCAAAATCCCCAATTTTCTTAAAAAATCAGTATCTGTTCCAAGGTCTGTTCCCGTTTGAATAGGCTTCCAATACCCCGCTTGGGTATGAAGGCAAATCCATGCAGAAACCACTGTTTTTCCAACACCTGTTCCCGTACCTGTGATAAACAATCCCACGCGTCCTATCCTAATTTTTTTCTCTCGTGAAAAAACATCAATCCCCCTGCTGCCACAATAAAACTAGCCCCCACCAAACCAGACATCGTTGGCATGCAGCGAAAAAGATAGTAATCCAGGGCCAAACCCCATAACAAGGCGATATAATCAAAGGGTGCTAAAACAGAAGCAGGCCTCATACAAAATGCTTGGGTCATCAGGCATTGGGCGGTACCTCCGAGGATACCAATCCCAACAAGAATTTGAAAATTTTCTAAAGAAAGGGGGCTCCAGGCAAAACAAGCTAAGATAGCCCCTGCTATCATGCTGACCAGGGTGAAAAAAAGCAAAATCGTGATGCTGCTATCTGTTCGGTTTAAATCCCGGATAAAGAGCAGTGAGCCAGCGTAAGCAAGGCCCCCCAAAAGGGTTACAAAAGAAGCCCCGGTGAAAAAGTGGATATCCGGATTCGCCACAATCCAAACCCCGATAAAACCAAGGCATACACACCCCCATCGGTACACATCAATAGGTTCTTTCAACCAAATCCAGCTGAGCGCCGTCATAAAAAGCGGTGCTGTGAAGGTGAGGGTATAGGCTTGGGCCAATGGCATTTGGATGAATGCACTTACAAAGCACAACAGCGCCACAAACGCAAGGAATGCTCGAAAAAAATGCTTGGAAAGTTGTTGGGTCTTAAGGCTGAGGGGGGTGCGTATGATGAAGGCCATCAACACAATAGGGATAAAAGAAACGGTTGACCTGAAAAAAATGATCTGGCCTAAGCTCACCTCTTCGCTGATAAGCTTGATCAGCAAATCTTGTGAGGCATAGACACCAATGGCAAGCATCATCAAGCAAACCGCCCGCAAAAGCGAAATCGGAGGTTGCCCCATGGTCTTTTGATTCATCTCAACACCCTTCTTTTGCTAAAATAGCCATAAAAATCTCATAAGTCACAGAAAAAGGCTTAGAATAACTCAGCATTTTTTTCAAATCACTTGGGGAAGGGCTGGGAGAAAGCCTATGTTTAGCCCCCGCACCTAACGCATAAAGATATCGCAAGAAAGAAAAACTATGATGAAAGGTGAGGGTTTTTGTTTCTTTAAAGAATTGGCAACGACCGGGAGAAAGGCCTAAGCACATGGTTTCTAAAGCACTTGAAGCGGGATATAGGCGCCCTTGAAAAGGAATTTTTTTCAACGCGCAGATCTGTCGCCACTCCCCAAAAGTTGCTTCAGAAAGGGTGGTGAAGGCCATGATTTTTGTGTTTTTCCATAATTTAGACAAGGTCGGGGGCAAATCTTCAAACCATTGAAAACAAAAATTAGAAACAAGAAGCTCTGTAGAAGGAAGGCAGAGATCTTGGGCATCGCCCTCCCAAAGTTCCACAGAAGCACCGGGAAAATTTTGAGAAGCTTTCGTCAACATGCCGGAAGAAAGATCATTGAGCAGGTAACGGGCATCTGGATAGTGCTCCCAAAGAGACTTCGCAACGTACCCTGTCCCAGATCCAATATCAAGAACACTGCAGGGAGGGGTTTTTAAAAATGGTACAAGCCTTGAAACCATCGCAACTGCCATATCGCGCTGAACCGTCGCAACCTGTTCATAGGTTTGAGCTGACTTTTCAAAGCGTTGATGGGCTGTCTGGTTTTGTTTCATAGGCTTAAATTTGTGTCCGTTGCGTATGAGGTTCTACAGGCTATCCCAAGCGCCTTTCCTATACCTCAAAAAGGGGTATAAGCGTTGCAAGGGCGTGGAACGCGGCAAGGTCTGGCGCTGGAGGCGGATAGTCCAAAAGGTCTTTGGCATGAACCCAAGCAATCGCCTGTCCCTCTTTGCCATAAGGCTCTCCCTGCCAGATTCTGCAGAGATAAAAAAAGACAACAACGCGCTTTCCTGGCATGGGGTAGGACGTAAACGTCAAAGACTTCAGATGATGGGATTGGATCTGAATGCCTAATTCTTCCTCAATCTCTCGAACTAAGGCCTCTTCTGGCGTCTCTCCAGCGTGCAATTTCCCTCCGGGAAGCTCCCAAGTTCCGGGGAAGGACTTGTGGGGTGGAATCTGCGCTACCAAGAATCTATGATCAGGGCCCATCAAAAAGAGAGCTGAAGCAAAGATAAGAGACTGAGAAGGCTGAAGGGCTGAACGCGCAATCTCAAAAATTTCCTGGGAAAGGGTGAAATTGAGTTTATCTCCGACACGGACACACGCAAACCCAAGGGCAGAGAGCAACCTTTGGGAAGCAGCATTTTCTGGTGTTGTCTCCGCCTGAATTTCCTGCACGTTTAATAAGGCAAACGCAAACTGCACGAAAGCCGCAACCGCTTCTTTTCCATAATCTTGTCGCCAAAAGGACTTCCCAAGGGCATAGCCAAGCTCTCCCTTTTTTTTAAGCTCAAGGATCCCCATCACCTGCCCCGTTTCCCGGTGTTCAATCACCAAAAAAAGCGCTTCCCCTGTTTGATAAGCTTCCCGTGCTGTTGTTAAGTCTTTAAAACCATCCGTAAGCTGGTAAGGGCGCGGAAGAGGTCCCAGGTAGCGCCTCACCTCCTCATCTCCGAATACCCTCACAAGCGCATCCGCATCTGCCTCTTTAGGCAAACGTAAGGTGAGCCGCTGGGTTGTGAGAGGGATAAAGGGTCTCTTTCTCAAAAAATTTGGAATTAGGGGAAAAATAGCTTCACTAGACTCAATCATCGCTGGAAAGCTCAGCCAAGCGAGAGGCTTG
>JBOFRK010000132.1:0-4596 GCA_051650945.1 Alphaproteobacteria bacterium | reverse complement strand
CTCCCACTTCCTAGTGTGGTTTTGGTTACTAATTTGGAAAACGGCAGGATGCTGAAATTAAAGGTCAACGACAGAGGACCTTTTAAAAACAATCGGGTTTTAGACGTTTCGGTGCGGGCTGCTCAACTGTTGGGTTTTTACGCAAAAGGCACAGCGATGGTTCAAATCCAAGCCCTTGCGGAAGAAAGTATCAGCTTACCTGAAAATGTGCGGGCCTTTGCGAGGCAAGAAGGGAAAAAAAGTGGCGTGAAACTTGCTGGACGTTCGGTTAAAAAACGGCCCACGTTGCTGGCTTCGAAACCAACTTCATCGATGTCTTCTTTAATTTCTCCTGCAATGGCGTCTCCATCTCCTAAAAAGCAGCTCAGCATTGACAACTTAATTCCACTATTACCTACTTCTCCTCAATCTGTTGAAGGTGTTCTAAAACAAGCCCTCTCGGTGAAAGACCCAGCCCTTGAAACTGCTGGTGTCAAAGCAAAAACAGGCCACCCGCATCTTTATATTCAGGTGCAAACCCATGCATTTCTTCCAGATGCTCAAAAAAATGTACGTGCATTGTCTCTTATGCACAAAGTTTTTATTAAAAAACAATCCACCTCCCATGGGGCTTTGTATCGGGTTATGGTGGGGCCTTTGGGGCACGTGAACGAGGCGGATGCAATCTTAGAAACAGTATTCAAACATGGCTATACTCAAGCCCGGATTTCCATTGAACGGTAATCCCGAAAACTTTTTTTGACGAAAAAATATCTTTGTTTTAGAATGTTTAGTTATTTTTTAGAAGGGGTTCTGTGGTACTAGTTTTGTTTCAATCTTTGCAAAAAAAACAGGCCCTCGGGTGGAAGGTGCTTTCTTATGCTTGTTTTGCAGGGATTGCAGCCTTGATTCGCCATCTGTCAACCTTTGGGGAAGATCCACTTTCACCCTTTGAACTAGCCTTTTTTGAGCTTTTCTTTGGAGCCATTTTTCTTGGAGTTGCGGGGTTTTCTTCCCTAAAATCAGCGCGATTTATCCTTTCTTCTCCCCTTGCTCTGGCCAGGGCGTTTTTCGCCAGTGTCGGCATTGGGCTATGGTGTGTGTCTTTGAAATATATCCCTCTTGTCACCCTCTCTGTTTTTAAGTTACTCAGCCCACTGTTAACTGTTTTTGCCGCTCACTTTTTTTTGAAAGAGCCTGTAAAACGTAAACGGTTTACAGCTTTTGGGTTGTGTTTGGCTGGAACCTGTTTGCTGTTTTTTCAACATTTCCAAGCGGTTTGTAAGGAAAATTTTTTTGGCTTAACTCATGGAGAGTATGCCTTCATTCCGCTTCTAGCATTGGGGGCTTTGAGCGCTTCTCACTTAATGGCAAAGCAAGTGTTAAAACAGGTTGAATCCTGGGATGCGACACTTTCCATGCTTGTCTGGGGAAGCCTTTTTCTCTCCATTCCAACAGTGCTAATGGGGGTTTTTCCAACTTGGGAGCAACTTCCATGGCTGGGTTTTTTGGGGTTGCTGAGTGGATTGGCCTATTATGCTTTAAACCGCGCCTTACAACTGGCGGATATCAGCTATCTGATGCCGCTGTCTATCGTACGGTTTGTGTTTGGGTCACTGTTGGGCTATGTTTGTTTTGGTGAAACGGTATCACCAGTTCTGGTTTTAGCTGTGGGTGGAATTATGTTAATGACTGTTTGGTTTCTGCGTTATGAAGATTCATAAATCCCAGTGGGAAGGGGCTTTTTGGAAAACCCTCTCATGCCTTTGCTTTGCGAGTATCAACGGTATCATTCGCCATCTTTCAACCCAAGAAAACATGCTCCCTTCCGTTGAGCTTGCTTTTTTTCAAAATTTATTCGGCCTTTTGTTTCTGATCCCTTGGTTTATCTATCATGGCCCCAAAACCTGGCACACGCAGCACCTAACCTTCCATATATGGAGAGCCCTTGCATCGGGGGTTGGCATCGTCCTCTGGTACCTTTCTTTAGCGTTCATCCCCATTGCCCAGGCGGTATCTCTGGGGTTCATGGGGCCTCTGTTCACCACCCTTGGTGCACGGTTGGTTTTAAAAGAGCCACTGGGTGTCAATCGATCCATCGCTATTTTGTTGGGCCTTTGTGGGGGTATCGTTATTTCCCACGCGCGTTATCTATCTGGAGACTGTGCATGGTTTTCCCTTGAGCTCATTTTTTTAATCCCCATCGCCTCAACCCTTGCCTTTTCAACCTCAACGTTGATGAGCAAACATCTAACCCAGTTTGATAGCCCCGCATTGATTGTCGCATTGTTGATGCTTTTGATGACCCCTTGTTTAGGCATTCCCTGCTTTTTTATGTGGGTGACACCAACCCTGGCCCAGCTGTTATGGCTTTTTTTGTTGGGAGGAATTGCTTCTGCTGCTCACTTCAGCATGAACAAAGCCTTTGTTTGTGCAGATGTTACGTTTCTCATCCCCTTTGGCTCCACCAGGCTGATTGCCAGCATCTTAATTGGATTTCTCTGCTTTCATGAGGTTCCCAGTCTGTGGACCCTTGGGGGCACTGTTTTAATTATGACTGCTATCCTTTTCTTAGGGTATCAAGAACGTAAAACGCCCTCCCCTTTGGTTGCAAAAGCTTAGCGCTTCGTCTCAGCCTCAGGTGGATAGGTTCGAGGAAAATCACTAGGAACTTGGCAAGGCGTGGTGGGTTCCCCTTTTTTTCCACAAGCGCTAAGGCCAACAGCCACGCAAATCAGCATTAAGCAATCTATTAACCTGCTCGAGGGATATGTCATGTAAAATTCTCCTTGTAAATAGTTTATCTACCGGATTATAATAGGCGAAAATATTGGGGTGCGATAGACTTGTGTTTTTAAAGAGGTATGCTTGGATGATATTAGGTGGTGTTGCCTTAACGGCTTGTCTTGTGTATACGGTTGCGTCTTTGCTCCCCGCTTCTGGGGTGAGTGCTGCTGTCGGCAACCCTTCGTTCATTGAAAAAGATGCGAAATCTCACCACTTAAGTGAGTTTAAGGGAAAGCCTTTAATCATCAACCTGTGGGCTTCTTGGTGCGGGTATTGTGTTGCGGAGCTTCCTTCCCTTGACGCCCTTGCGGTGAAGATGCGTAAAAAAGGCGGAGACGTTTTAACGATTCTCCTTGAACCTGAGGTGGGGCGTGGATTTTTAGCTTTCCAAGATAAAGAAATCCAACATTTAAAGCTTTATCACGATGATAAAGGTGAGATTGCAAAAGCTTTTTGTGCTGCTGGCGGGGGGCTTCCCCTCACGATTTTTCTGAATGCGGAAGGCAAGGAAGTGTTTCGTCACCGAGGAAAAGTTGATTGGGATGGCGAGGAGGCAGCTGCGAAAGTGCGGGAGCATCTCGGGCTAGACCTTGAATAAATTGTATGCAACCGTTTATTGGAATTTCTTTAGATTATGAAAACGACGAGGATGCAACCCGTTATTCCCGCTATCCATGGTATGTTTTGCGGGAGAATTATTGCGCGTCCATTGCTGAAAAAGGCGGGGCACCGCTTCTCTTCCCTTATGTGGAGGAGCACCTTGACAGATACCTCTCTTGCATCCAAGGGCTTTTAATTACAGGCGGTAGGTTTGATGTGAGCCCTGATTTTTCAGGAAAAACAGAACTTCACCCGAAGGTACAGCTGAAACCCAAACGCACACAGTTTGAGCTGGCGCTTCTCTCGAAAGCCCTTGAACGAAAGATGCCTGTTTTGGGCATTTGTGGAGGGGCGCAACTTTTAAATGTGGCTCTTGGCGGAACGCTTATTCAGCATATTCCTGATACCGTTCCCAACGCTTTGGCCCATGAACAGCCCAACCCACGCCATGAAACAAGCCATGAGATTGAGATTTTGGAGGGAACCTACCTAAGGAATATTGTGGGGTCGCCAACAGTGCACGTTAACAGCGCCCATCACCAAGCGGTTGAGACCCTTGGGAAGGGGCTGCGCCTCAACGCCCTGGCGCCAGATGGAGTGATTGAAGGGTTTGAAATGCTGGATTACCCCTTTGGAGTGGGGGTCCAGTGGCATCCTGAATTTCTCATCACGTCCTGTGATCACAAAGTTTTTGAAGCATTCATAGTAGCGGCAAAGGCATTTCGCCCCCATTGAGCCATTCTTGCTAAATAGATTAAACACAAACCTTACCAAATGCTTTCCCTGATTTTAAATGAAAATTAATAATCTGCTGGCTATGCTTTAAACAGGCAAGTTGTACAAACGGTTTTTGTCTGAGGGAAGGAAACAAGCATTAAAATGGTTACAAAGCACGGTAAAAACAATCCATCCCAGGCTGCACAAGAGACCCCTGGAACAGCAGAAGCATCCACATCAACTTCTACCAAAAAACGGAAGCGGGTGGCCCTTGCCCTTCAAGGTGGCGGCGCACACGGGGCTTTCACCTGGGGCGTTTTAGATGCCTTGCTCGAAGATGGGCGTCTGGAAATAGATGGTATCAGTGGCACCAGCGCAGGTGGCATGAACGCCGTTGCTTTCATCCAGGGCTATATGAAGGGAAAAGAAGAGGGAGCCCGCGCAGAGCTTCGCAAGTTTTGGAAGACCATCAGCGATAACGGCGCAACCAGTCCTTTTAAGCCTTCTTTATAT
>JBOFRK010000131.1:0-1632 GCA_051650945.1 Alphaproteobacteria bacterium | reverse complement strand
TTATTGAAAGGCTTTTGGGCCGAATCAAAGAGAATAAGAGAATCGCCATGCGGTTCGATAAACGCGACACGATGTTCCTTAGCTTTATCGCACTGGCTCTTCTTAAGGCTTACAAATTATTTTGTTAACAGTGCCATAGTTATCCGCCGGAGTAATAACTGAAGGGAGCCTTTCAAAAAAATGAAGCTTCAGGAGCGAGCATTACATCCAACCTTCGATATTTGTTATTTGGCTCCAAAGATGTTTCAATCTTGCTTGTTGAAAAGGCAAATTGAGGCGCCAAAAAAGCAATAAATGCAAGTTTTAAAAACATGAGTGAGATTAGGTGTTTAGAGAAAATTTTTCCTTTTTTCAAATGAATTGATTTTTTTACAATAGCAATTTTTTGTCCATTGTGCATTAAAATTTTTAACGCTGGGAGAATGCTTTATCTAAGGGGCGCTTTTCTTAAATCTCTCCCGCGTGACGGAAAAGGTTTTTTAAAAAAATCAATGTTTTGGCTGAAAGCAACGTCTGGTGTGGGGTAGGTGACATCTTCAAAGAGTGTGGTATGGTAGGCATGTCCTCTCGAAAAATGGAGCTTGCGCTTTGGATTTTTACGTTCATATCTTGCTGCCGCTTCCCATGGAACAACGCTATACCTATTCAATTCCTGAAGTGATGAGGGTTGAAAAAGGTTCCCTGGTTGAAATTCCGTGGGGTAGACAGAAAAAATGGGGTGTTGTTTGGGAGATGGATGTTCCACCGCCTGCTCCAAACATCAAGGTAAAAGCCATTGAAGCATGCTTTGAGGTTTTGCCCCTTCCCCCTATCACCCAAGCTTTTATGGCTTGGGTGGCTTCCTACACCCTTGCATCTTTAGGGAAGATTTTGAAGATGGTGGTGCCGGTGCCCCAAGCCCTGGCCCCCTTGGCCCGGGAGCCCCTCTATGGCTTCAACCAAGGTTATGCAGGCAAAGCTTCTCCCATACTTAATCGCCTCAAGGCTTTTTTTGAACAGCATCCAAGCCCCCTTGCTTTAGGGGATCTTTCTCAGAAAACAGGGCTCAAGCGAGAGGCTTTGAAGCGAAGCATCAAGCAGGGTTCTCTTGAAAAACAGGGGGAGGTTTTGTGCCATCCTGAATTGCCTATTCCTTCTCCCGGCCACGCGACGGTCACGTTTACCCCACAACAAACAAACGTGGTCCATGAGATGGACCTTTGGATTAAGACTCCCTCTCCTAAGCCTATGGTGTTGGAAGGTCTCACGGGCTCAGGAAAAACGGAAGTATATTTCGAAGCGATCCAAACGGTTTTAGAACAAGGTAAGCAGGTTTTGGTGTTGCTGCCAGAAATCGCCCTCACCACCCAATGGCTTTCCCGATTTGAGGCACGGTTTGGGGTGCAACCCGCCGTTTGGCATGCGGAGGTGTCCCCCTCCAAGCGTGTGCAGACCTGGCGAGCCATCTCCCAGAAAAAAGCGTGGGTGGTGGTGGGTGCGCGCTCAGCCCTCTTTTTGCCTTACGCAGACCTGGGTTTAATTGTGGTGGATGAAGAGCACGATAGCTCTTACAAACAAGAGGAAGGTGTGATTTATCAAGGTCGGGACATGGCTGTTGTGCGGGGGGCCTTGGGAAAGATTCCTGTTGTTTTA
>JBOFRK010000130.1:0-5727 GCA_051650945.1 Alphaproteobacteria bacterium | reverse complement strand
CCACAGGTTCACCCCATAACGACGATCGATCTTATATTTGGCTTCAATACGTTTGGTCATCAGCTTCCACAAAAATTAAAAATTTCCATTCACCCAACAAAACTGGACGATTTCTACACAAAAGTCAATCAGGTTTTTTACGAAATTGCCTGAGCTCAGATAGAAATTGCGCATCTGGGATGATGTTGCTATGATCCCAATTCATGCAGACACACCACAAAAATTCTTTTGTTAAAATGCACGCCATGGGGAATGATTTTGTCATCTTTCTTCACGCGCCTGTCTTCAGCCTAGATACTTTAAAGCTGATCGCCAATCGTCGGCTAGGCATTGGGTGCGATCAGGTTTTGATCCTTCGCCCTCCAGCTTCTCAAGCAACCCTGGCAGACTGCTATCTGGAAATTTGGAATGCAGATGGAACCCAAGCAGAAGCCTGTGGAAACGGTACCCGCTGTGTGGTAGCGCTTTTGGAAAAAACGGCTCCACCTCTCCGCCAACCTCAAACCCCTTTTCGAGTTGAAACCCTCCAGGGAATCTTGGAAGGATCTGTGCTGGCTTCAGGTGATGTTCAGGTTCAACAAGGGGTTCCTCTTTTCCCCCTTGGGGAGCAAACCCTTGATTTAAGTCCCTGGGGGCTTGCGCCAGGCATTCCCTTAAATCTTGGAAACCCCCATTTGGTGGTGTTTGTCCCTCAGCTAGAAAACCTTGAGTTGCAAGCCCTGGGCCAAGCCCTGGAACAACATCCCTTTTTTCCAAACCGCACCAATGTAATGTTTTGCAAACCCCTTTCCCCAAATCAGCTTGAGATTCGCATCTGGGAACGGGGAGCCGGCATGACACCTGCATGTGGTTCAGGAGCCTGCGCCGCAGCAAGCGCTGCCGTTCATCAAGGTGTTGTTCAACCACCTCACGTGGAAGTTTTTATGGAGGGTGGAAAACTAGACATCACATGTGCTTCAGGAGAACCTATTTTGCAAAAAGGGCCTGTTCATTTTGTCTATGAGGGTGTATGGTGGGCCGAATAAATGAGGAAATTTATAACCCATGTATCTTGTTGATAGTCACTGCCATTTAGAATTCCCTGAATTTGGGGGAAAATGCCAGGAAATTTTAGAGCAGGCAACCCTTGCTGATGTTAAAACATTTCTTACCATTGGTACACGCATTGAGACAATGGGTGAACTTTTAAAGCTCATCAATTCGTTTTCTCAAATTTATGGTGCCGTGGGTATCCACCCCCACGAATCCCACAGCGTTTCTGGAAGAGGTGTTTTAGAAGCGTTTCTCGATGAACATTTGCAAAACCCTCGGGTTGTAGGCGTTGGTGAAACAGGCCTTGACTTTTATTATGAGCACAGCCCTCGGGACCTTCAGAGCAACGTTTTTCGCACCCACCTTAAAAAAGCGCTCGAGGTAGATTTGCCTGTTATTGTGCACACCAGAGATGCAGAGAAAGAAACCGTTGCCATTTTAAAAGAAGCGGCTTTTGAAGGAGTGAAAGGGGTTATTCACTGCTTTACAGGAAGCCAATGGCTGGCAGAGCAAGTCTTAGACCTTGGGTTTTTTATCTCTTTTTCAGGGGTGATCACCTTTAAAAATGCTCAGCCGTTACGGGACCTCATTCCCTTTGTTCCTCTGGATCGCATCCTCGTTGAGACAGATTCGCCTTTCTTGGCCCCCATTCCTCACCGAGGAAAAACCAATCAACCAGCTTTCGTGGTGCATGTAGCTGAAAAAATTGCAGAACTCAAAAGTGTCTCACTGGAGGAAGTGGCCCGGGTCACAACCGAAAATTTCTTTCGCCTTTTTGAAAAAGCAACCCCTGTTCCCACATCATGAAATTAACGATTCTTGGTTGTGGGCCTTCTGGAGGTGTTCCTTTATCCCACGGAGAATGGGGGGCCTGTGATCCCAAGAATCCACGAAATAATCGCACCCGCACGTCTGCAGCATTAACATTTGATAACGGTCAGGTCTGGTTAATTGATGCGTCTCCAGATTTAAGGCAACAGCTTCTGCGGGAACGCATCAAACACGTGGCAGGAGTGTTGTTAACCCATAGCCATGCCGATCATATCAATGGGTTGGATGATTTGCGACCTTTTTATTTTGCCTATTTTCAACAGATTCAAGTATACGCAGACGCGAAAACCCTCCAAGAAACAAAAGGAAAATTTCCCTATTTTTTTAAACAGCCTGAAGGCACAGAAGCAATTTATCCACTTTTTTTCCAATTTCATGAATTAATGCTTCAGCCTTTTGAAATTGAAGGTGTCCAGGTTGTTCCATTCGTGCAAAATCACGGCTATTCCTCAAGTTTAGGGTTTCGTTTTCCTACTTTTGCCTATTCTACAGACGTGGTTTCTTTAAGCCCTGAAGCCCTTGCTTTGCTGGAGGGGATTGATCTATGGGTGGTAGATTGCATGGACATTTCGCCACGCCCCACCCACGCACACTTGGAGCTTACCCTTTCTTGGATTGAAAAAGTGAACCCTAAAAAGGCTCTGTTAACCCACATGAGCCAAGCTATGGATTTTGAAACCCTTCGTCAAAGCCTGCCCCCTGGGGTAGAGCCTGCCTACGATGGTTTAACGCTTGATCTTTGAGGAAGTCTCTATGAATAAAGCAATTTTGGACGAATCCCAGCTGAGGTATGAGCTTGCCCTACTCTACCGTTTTCTGGCTTACTTGAAGTTAGATGACCTCACTTACACCCACGTTTCAGCGCGTCTTGCCGGGGAAGATGCTTTTTTGATCTATCCCTTTGGCTTGCTGTTTGAGGAAGTAACCCCCCAAACCCTGCTGAAGGTCAGCTTTGATGGCCGCGTGTTAGAAGGAGAAGAATATCAGTATAACCAAACGGGTTATGCCCTTCATGCTTCCCTTTATCGAGCAAGGCAAGACATTCACGCAGTGGTGCACCTGCACACCTATGCGGGGGTAGCTGTTTCAGCCATGGCTTGCGGATTACTTCCTATAAGCCAATTTTCATTTCATTTCTATGAACAACTCTCCTACCATGCGTATGATTCCCTCGTATTGGGACAAGACCAAGGGCAGAATCTTGTGCAGGATTTGGGAAAAAATTTTTGCATGTTTTTGAAAAACCACGGTACGCTCACCTGCGGCAAAACCCTCCAAGAAGCTTTATTTTATACCATCTACTTGGAAAAAGCCTGTATTGTCCAAACCCAAACTATGGGGAATGATCCAAAAACGCCTGGGTTTTCCATGCCATCTCCTGAAACCTGTCGCCGCGCTAGGGACGACATGCGCGCCTTTGAGCCAGACCTCGGACGCCGCGATTGGACGGCTCTTGAACGGCTTCTTACAAAAAAGGGGTTATTAAATCTAGCTTAGCTTTAAACAGAGCCCCTTGCCCAACTCAACCAATCATTAAAGAGAATCAAGCATTTTTTGAAATTTACCCGCGTGGGACCGCTCTGCCTTGGCGAGGGTTTCAAACCACTCTGCAATTTCTTCAAACCCTTCTTCCCGGGCAATGCGTGCCATCCCTGGGTACATATCTGTATACTCATGGGTTTCTCCTGCGATGGCGGCTTTCAGGTTATCAGAGGTTGTGCCGATGGGGTGACCAGTTGCGGGGTCTCCTACTTCTTTTAAAAATTCCAAGTGCCCGTGAGCATGGCCGGTCTCACCTTCTGCTGTAGAACGAAAAATCGAAGCAGCATCTGTATGTCCTTCAACATCCGCAATTTGGGCAAAATAGAGATACCGGCGGTTCGCCTGGGATTCCCCAGCAAAAGCCTCTTTCAAGCTCTCAAACGTTTTGCTATGTTTCAACGCTGTCATGGCAAACAAACCTCCATTTTGATTCCATTAAAAACCCAGTGATCCTATCATTTTTTTTGTACCCTGTCCTTAAAAAAAAATGAAAAAATTCACCCAAGGGTTGTGGAGCTTTCAGAAAAAAAGTGAAGCTGCCTACAAACTGTGTTAGGCTCTAAAGAATTTGTAAAGAATTAGCTAAAAGCAGAGCCTATTTTTTAATGTTTAAGAAATGTTACCAGTTTATCATGGCTTTTGCTGACAAGCCTACAGCGCTTTGGAGCTTGGGGGTTGTCACGTTTCTTGAAAGCTTTATCTCTCCATTTCCCCCAGATCCTCTGTATGTTGCGATGTTGTTAAAGCAAAAAGAACGCGCGTGGTTTTTAGCAACCTTTTGCACCCTCATTTCCGTGATCGGGGGTTGGATTGGCTATGTCATCGGGTATACCTTGTATGAATCTGTTGGTTTGTGGACAATTCAAACCCTGGGGCTTGAGCAAGGCTTTGCCTCCTTCCAAGAACAATTTCATACATGGGGGTTTTGGATTATTGCAGCCAAAGGGTTAACGCCTATCCCTTACAAAATTGTGACCATAGCTTGTGGCCTCATTAAATTAGACCTTTTCACGTTTACCACGGCTTCTTTTGTAGCCCGTGGGATCCGCTTCTTCTCTCTGGCAACGCTTTTTTATTTTTATGGTGACCAAATTCGTGATAGAGTTGAGAAAAATTTGGTTTGGTTGACCCTTGCTTCTTTCTTTGTGATTCTCGGTGGCATATTTGTGGTAAAATTTCTTTAAATAACGACCTGCTTAAAAAAGGGGAAGAATTTTATGTCACCTGTTCGCTGGCTTACAGTTTTGTTTTCTATAGGATGTTTTGGATTGTTTGGGGCTTCCATGGCCCTGGAAGTTTGGGGAGGCGTTTCTTCTTGCATGCTTTGTAAAGTGGAGCGTTTTTTCTTCCTTGGGGGGGGAATTTTTGCAGGTCTAACGTGTTTTATGGGGGATAAAAAGCTCTTATTTTCATTAAAGCTCTTGTCTGTTGTGTGGTTTGGAGGGGCCGGGGTGGCGCTCTACCACACTGCCATCCAGCAACACTGGGTTGCAGCCCCTGGTTTTTGCCGTGTTCAGGAGCCTGCAGGAGAAACAATAGAAGAAATGGCAGAAAACCTTCTCAAGCTCAGGCACATTCCCTGTGATCAAATTACCCTTTCTTTGGGAGGAATTCCAGCACCTATTTATTTGGTTTTCTTGATGACGATTCTTGGGGTAATTTGTTGGCATATGGGATGCATCTCAAAGCTTTTATGTCGGTCGAAGTGCGGTTCTTAAGGAGAAAAAGCCATGCTGCATCCCTCACATGAATCGGAAATCCCTCTTTTTCCAGGCCAAGCCTCTCGAACGTCTCATCTTGATGAAATGTTACGGGTGGACCTTGCGGGAGAGATGGGGGCGAAGCGTATTTACGAAGGGCAACTGTGGGTTTTGAAAAAATTAAAACCCCATCATCCAAGCATTGGGATGATTGAACACATGTATGCCCAAGAATGTGAACACGCTGACCAATTTCAAAAATTATTGCAGGCCCATCACGGACGTCCCACTTTTTTGGCTCCTCTGTGGCATGTGACAGGGTTTATGCTTGGGGCCGCCTCAGCAGCCTTAAGCCCAAAGGCTGCCATGGCTTGCACTGTTGCGGTGGAGGAAGTGATCGATGAGCACTATCAAGAGCAGATCGCTTCTTTACCTGAATCCCAACAAATTTTAAGCAATTTTTTAGAAAAATGTCGCCAGGAGGAAGTTGAACACCGTGATCAGGGCTATGCCTACGGCGCGAAAGAAATGCCTCTATTTCAATTTTTTGCTGCAGGGGTGCGGGCCGCGACACGCTTGGCTATTTTCCTCTCTAAGCGTTTTTAGAAATACTGTCTTGATT
>JBOFRK010000129.1:0-1415 GCA_051650945.1 Alphaproteobacteria bacterium | reverse complement strand
AATCATTTGAGAATGGGAAAGAGGCCAGAACGACGATTTCAGAGTGGCTTCAACACTACAATGTGAGTCGTCCTCACTCAACGTTCAATGGACGCACACCCAGCGAAGTGTATCTGTATCACAAAATTTTCCCGTCGACTGGGCTAGCCCAGTCGGATTGGAAATTGGCAGCATAATTTTATTGACTGTAGCTTATATTTGCTGTCATCTTGTCTGAACAATCGGGTCCATCTTAGTTCTGAGCACCGGAGTGACGCACCCATCAGTCCATAAAAGTGGTTTCGAAAGAGGTCTATTATTTAAAATAAATTGTATTTTAAATAAATTTGAATGTTAATATCTAAAAAAGATAATCTTATTCATAGACAGCTTCTAGTTTTATGCTATGAGCGCTTTAAAGCGGCTTCGGTTTGCAGAGGTTCAATTTTTTATCACAAGAGGTTGTTGGTAAAAGCTTGCTTTTTAAATCCCAATTTTGCTAGAATAAACCCTGCGTTAAGGGTGTTGGTTTTAAGGGAGGGTTTTCATTAAGGCGTATTCATGCAGTTTTTTGCAGGTTGGCCTTTTGAAGGGTCTTGAAAATTTGTAGGCAAGAAAAATTGGGTAGAGAAATAGTTATCTGCGAACTGGGCACGTTTCACTTCAATCATTTTTCTCGCAAATTAGGCGCAGTGTCGAAATTTTAGCCAAGCATCGTTGAGAGGGGTTTGTTTTGTCGAAGTCCATTCCGTTTGAGTTGCCTTTGGGCACGGTCTATCCGGTTCTGCCATTGCGGGACGTGGTGGTCTTTCCCCATATGGTCGTCCCTTTGTTTGTGGGAAGGGATAAATCTATCCGTGCTATTCAATCTGTAGCTGGTGAGGGAAAGCCCATTTTGTTGGTTACCCAAAAGCGATCAAATTTGGATGACCCGACAACGAGTGATCTTTATTCTGTAGGGACTATCGGCCAGGTTTTGCAGATTTTGAAGATGCCTGACGGAACGGTTAAAGCCTTGATTGAAGGTAAACAGCGTGTTAAGATCCTGCGTTACACAGAGGCACATGACTATTTTGAAGCCTATGCAGATGTTTTAGAAGATGAGCCTGAAGAAGTTCAAGAAGATTTGGAGCCCCTTCGTCGCACCCTTTTGAAAGAATTTGAGAGCTATGTGAAGCTCAATAAGCGCAAACCTGCAGAGATTCTATCACCTGTTTCCCAGCTGACAGACACGTCTAAGCTTGCAGACACCGTTGCATCCCACATTCCCTTGAAGATCGATCTAAAGCAGAATATTTTAGAAAAACTTAAGGTTTCTCAGCGAATTGAGTTAATCATAGGTTATATCAATACTGAGATTGAACTATTCAAAGCGGAAAAACGCATTCAAAACAGGATTCGTAATCAGGTTGAACAGAATCAGCGAGAGTATTACC
>JBOFRK010000128.1:0-6466 GCA_051650945.1 Alphaproteobacteria bacterium | reverse complement strand
CAACGACGCTTTCTGGTACAAAGCACGAAGCTTGGGCATTTAATGAAATTTCTCTTCTGAGGGAGACCTATCAAGCTGCAAAAATCGCCATTTCTGTTAATGGCAAACCCCGACTTCAAGAGCTCATTTGTGATGGCGTCCTCGTTTCAACGCCAGCAGGAAGCACGGCGTATAATTTTTCAGCACATGGCCCCATCTTACCCATTGGTTCACGTTTGCTTGCCTTAACGCCTATCAGCGCTTTTCGCCCCAGGCGTTGGAGAGGGGCGATTCTGCCCCATGACGTTGTTATAACCCTAGAGGTTCTGGACCCTATCAAACGCCCTGTCAGCGTTGTTGCAGATGATCAAGAGATTCGGCAGGTCAAATCAGTTTCAATTTTTGAAGATGAAAAAGTGAGTGTTCTTTTGCTGTTTGACGCCCAACATAATTTAGAAGAACGCATTTTGGCGGAGCAATTCTATGCAGTCTAACGAGAAAAAGTGGATTAAAAACGGACAAATAAGAGAGTCAAGAGGGAGAAAAACTTTCAGCTCATTAACCCCATCTGCTTTGCTTGAGGCGGTTGATGCTTCTGCAAATTTTACGTGGATACTGGTTTTGATAACATGGACTCTAGGATTGGTGCTTGCTTTGCTCATTTCCCCCCCTGACTATCAACAGGGACAGGCGATGCGCATGCTCTACATTCATGTGCCCGCCTCCTGGGGAGCGCTTGCGGTGTACACCCTGATGGCGTTGGGAAGTGGCATTTTTTTGATTTGGCGAGCGCCGGTAGGAGATTTAATCGCCAACGCTGCCGCCCCCATCGGTGCAGTTTTTACCTTGATCAGCCTGGTCACGGGCATCCTGTGGGGCAAGCCCATGTGGGGCACCTGGTGGGTTTGGGACGCACGCCTAACGTCTATGCTGATTTTGTTGCTTCTCTACGGTGGCTATCTGGGGCTTCGGCATGTCTTTGATGACCCTTTTCAAGCCCAAAAGCCTGCGGCTTACCTGGCCATCTTTGGCTGGCTTAACGTGCCTATCATTAAAGGATCTGTGTACTGGTGGACCACGCTTCATCAGCCAGCCTCCATTTTCCGAGCCAAGGGCCCCGCACTCCACCCAGAGATGTTACTTCCCCTTGGGGTCATGCTGGTGGCATGGATTGCTTTGTTTTTCGGGCTTTTCCGCTATAGCTTGCGAGGGGTGTTTATGGAATCTAAATTATTAGCACGGCTGACCAAGGGGGCTGTAACAACTCCCTTATAGCGCCAAATTTTGCCTAAAAACCACCCGAAAGAATAGAAAAAATTTAAATTGATCTGAGAGACAAAATTTGCTAGGCTCGGGTTGAGTTTGGGTAGTAAGTATCAGAAAAGCTTGGAGGCACCGGCTTTTTTACATGAACTTTCCGAGCTTGTTTCGCGTCTCTGGAAGGCTTGGGGGTATACCCATAAACGTGTTTCAGAGGCAAATTGCGCGACACCAGAGTGTAACAGCACTCCGATGCCGCTAACCTTCAACGACTCCACCAGAGTCATTTAAGGCTAAACAAGATGTTAAACGATTTTTCTTTTCTGGCGCAACGGAAACTTTCACACCTTCGACACTTTTTTTTCCCTCAAAGGGAAGGAGAGATTCCTTTGTGTATTGGCGACCGTTTGTTTTTCTTTGGGCTGGCTCTTTGGCTGACCTTAAACATGCTATGGGAGGATGCTGACGAAGGCGACAAATAAGCCAGCGTTCACGTTTACTGTCCGGAAAGGGGAGTTAGGCGCGAACGTGCGAGGCATTGTAAAGTTTCATGAGACAGCTTTCTCCATAAATAAAGCTATCCATAGCCTTTGCGTCCGCCCACTTTTGCTCTTACTTCCCCCGATCCGATTTTTGGCAATAGGCCTTTTTCGAAACTACTTTTCGAAATTTTTTTTATGAACCGATGGGCGCGTCACGCCACTCGTACACACAAGTACGACTTAAGGTATTGCACGCGCCTTTGGTTCCAGCCCCTCTTCTCCCCAAAAATGGTTTTGAAAGAAATCTAATGCCAAACTCTGTTTTTTGCGCATGTGCTCAATTTAAAATCGTTTCGCTATACGAGGTGTAAATCTGGCTTATTCGAAGATTTCCCACGGCTTCTTCCTAACCCATTGCTTTTTGCAAGATTGCTGCGGGTTTTGGCATAATTAGGAGCAACCATCGGATAATCAGCAGGCAATGACCAACGTTCACGATATTGCTCTGGGGTCATGTTATAGACAGTTTTCAGATGGCGCTTCAACATTTTGAGACGCTTTCCATCTTCCAAACAAACGATATAGTCTTCAGTAATGGATTTTTTAATAGAAACGACAGGGTCTGGGCGTTCGCTTAAAAATCGATGCTGCCCACCTAAGCTGGTTAACGTCGTATAAACCTGGTTAATAAGCGCAGGAACTTCTGCCGCTTCTAGACTGTTATTAGATAAATACGCAGAGACAACATCGCTGACAAGATGAAGAACCTCACCAGTCGATGTTTTCGGTAACGAAAAATCAGAATTTATTTCATGTTCCATCATTTTACCCATACCATAATTAATTGTTTTTTCTAATTATTTCTATAAAACGTTTTTTCAGAATTTCAAAGAAAAAAAAATTTTTTTTTTATTTTTCTATTTAAAAACAATCTATTATCAGAAAAAAATCTAGAAAAAATAACGCATCCTAAGGCATAAACCCTTTTCCAGAAAAAATGAGCGAAGCTTGAGAATTATCCCTTGACGGAAATCTAAGAACGTGGAATCTTTTGAGCCACTATCTCTTTAGGGGGTGTAGCTCAGTTGGTTAGAGCGCCGGCCTGTCACGCCGGAGGTCGCGGGTTCGAGTCCCGTCACTCCCGCCACAGATATTTGCTTATCTCTTTGTTTTTTCGAGAAAATAATTTATTTTTCTTGTGATTTTTTTTCTTTTTGCCATGTGTTCCGGCTTTTGAGAAGAGTTCATTTTCTTTTTACGTTTTTCGGTGTACAAAAAGGAAAATAGTATAAACATATAAGCGATAGCGGGAAGGACAAGCAATGTCTGAGTGGTTTAATGTTCCCATGCTGGCTTTGTTGAAAGAATACCTACCTATTCTTCTTTTTTTTGGGTTATCCTTTTTAATAGGCTGTTTTTTAATAGCTGTTTCCCTTGTCAGGGGTGTTCACCGACCAGATTCTGAAAAATTATCTGTCTATGAATGTGGATTCCAGGCTTTCGGGGATTCTCGCATGAAATTTGACGTACGTTTTTACCTCGTTGCTATTTTATTCATTATTTTTGACCTTGAGGTAGCCTTCCTCTTTCCTTGGGCCATTGCTTTTAAGGAAATCGGGGTTTTTGGGTTTGTCTCTATGCTGATGTTTTTAGGCGTTCTCACCATTGGGTTCATCTATGAATGGCGAAAAGGGGCCCTTGACTGGGAATGAAGAGCCTTTTTTTTAAATTTTTCCCCTTTCAAAAGGAGTTAGCGGCACATGTCTAATCTTCAACATCCTCACCCAGGCCTTGAGCGGATTGCCATAGATCCCCATGCTACGCCTGATCAATTGCTCCAAAGCATGAATGAAAATTTAAGTTCCCGGGGATTTTTATTAACGCAAGTTGATAAAGTGGTGGCTTGGGCTCAAACCGGCTCTTTGTGGCCGATGACTTTTGGCCTTGCCTGTTGCGCTGTTGAGATGATGCATACCGCCGCATCTAGGTATGACCTAGATCGATTAGGCTTGGTGTTTAGGCCCAGCCCACGGCAATCCGATTTGATGATTGTGGCGGGAACCCTCACCCACAAAATGGCCCCCGCTTTGAGGAAGGTTTATGATCAAATGGCAGAGCCCCGCTGGGTTCTTTCCATGGGATCTTGTGCCAATGGAGGCGGGTATTACCACTATTCTTACGCAGTAGTGCGTGGGTGTGACCGCATCGTTCCAGTAGATATGTATGTGCCAGGTTGCCCCCCTACTGCAGAAGCCCTTTTGTATGGCATTATGGAACTTCAGCGAAAAATTAAACGGGAAAAAGTGTACCGCTATGTATGTTGAAGGAATTTCTAAGCTATATATTTTGCATAATGGTAAAATAAAATTAAAAATGAGTCAAGTTAAGGAAGCGTTAGAGGCTTTTTGAGATTATATAATGGACGTAATAAAAACACGAATAGACACAATTGAGCTAACGATCCAGATTAGAACAGGAAATGGAAAGTAATCGTGGGAAACCCTAATCTTGAGACAAAGATTGAACTTTTAAAACAGCACCTTCATTCGAATCTACTGAAGTGTTCTTTTGAACTGGAAGAGCTTACCCTGTGCATTCAACCCCATGCACTGATGGATCTTTTGGCTTTTTTGAAAGAGCACGCCGCCCTTTATTTTACCCAGCTCACGGATATTTGCGGCGTTGACTATCTGTTTATGGGTCGCTCCCCTCGATTTGAAGTCGTTTACCACCTCCTAAGTCTCAAGCATAACACCCGCCTTCGTCTCAAACTTGCTGTGGATGAAGGTGACAGTGTCCCCTCTGCCACATCCATTTATCCTTGTGCGGGGTGGTTTGAGCGAGAAGTGTTTGATCTGTTCGGAATTCCTTTTTCCGGTCACCCAGATTTACGCCGCATTTTGACGGATTATGGGTTTGATGGACACCCCTTACGCAAAGATTTTCCCCTCACAGGCCATGTTGAAACAACCTATGATCTCGAACAGAAAAAAGTGGTTTATAAAAAAGTAGAGCTGCCCCAAGCTTTTCGCACCTTCGATACCCTGAGTCCTTGGGAAGGCATGGGGCAAATTTTGGAAAAAAATCGAAAAACGGGCGAAAATGCACCAAGCCCTCTCCGGAACAAGGGAAAGGTTTAGGTAATGGCACAGCAAAAAGAAACCATCCAAAACTATATGATCAACTTTGGGCCCCAGCATCCTGCTGCCCACGGTGTGCTGCGCCTCATTTTAGAACTTGATGGTGAGATTATCGAACGATCGGACCCCCACATCGGCCTGCTGCACCGGGGAACCGAAAAACTGATTGAGTACAAAACGTACCTTCAAGCTGTGCCTTATTTTGATCGCCTTGATTATGTTGCGCCCATGTGCCAAGAGCACGCGTTTGCCCTGGCCGTTGAAAAATTGCTGGGCATTACACCGCCTGAGCGAGGTCAATATATCCGGGTCTTGTTTGCAGAGCTGACCCGGCTGTTAAACCATATCTTGAACATCACCACCATGGCATTGGATGTGGGGGCCATGACCCCGCTGTTGTGGGGTTTTGAAGAGCGAGAAAAGCTTTTAGAATTTTATGAGCGCGTTTCAGGAGCCCGCTTCCACGCGGCCTATTTCCGGCCCGGCGGTGTGCATTTAGATCTACCAGCAGGTCTGCTGGAGGATATTGCGGCGTTTGCGGAACGCTTTCCCAAGCTGATTGATGATATGGAAGAGCTGCTCACGGAAAACCGCATCTTTAAGCAAAGAACCGTTGATATTGGGGTTGTCTCCCCTGAACAAGCCCTGGATTGGGGCTTCACCGGACCTGTGCTTCGGGCCTCTGGCATTCCATGGGATTTGCGCCGCTCCCAACCTTATGACGTTTACGATCGCATGAAATTTCAAGTCCCGGTTGGAAAGAAAGGAGATTGTTACGAGCGCTATTTGGTTCGAATGGAAGAAATGCGCCAAAGCCTCCTTATCATCAAACAATGTATTGAACAGATACCAGAGGGCCCTGTTTGCGTTGAGAATCATAAAATCTCGCCACCGTCCCGGGCGGACATGAAGCAATCTATGGAAGCGTTGATCCACCACTTCAAGCTGTACACGGAGGGGTATCACGTACCCGCCGGAGAAACGTATACAGCGGTGGAAGCGCCTAAAGGCGAATTTGGGGTGTACTTGATCTCAGACGGGTCTAACAAACCCTATCGGTGCAAAATTCGAGCCCCAGGGTTTGCGTTTATGGCTGGGTTTGATATGATGGCCCGCGGCCATATGTTGGCTGACGTCCCCAGCATCATTGGTTCGATGGATATCGTTTTTGGGGAGATCGATCGATGAAGATAGCAGACGAATCGCTTCAACCAGAAACCTTTGCTTTTTCCCCTGAAAATCTGGAAAAAGCAAAGGGGCTCATAGCGCGCTATCCAGAAGGCCGCCAAGCCAGTGCGTTGATCCCCCTCCTTGATCTGGCCCAACGCCAACACCAGGGATGGCTACCGCGCGCAGCGATGGAAACGGTGGCACGGCTTTTATCCATGCCCTTTATGCGGGTTTTGGAAGTGGCAACCTTTTACACCATGTTTAACCTTCAGCCCGTTGGTAAGCACTTCGTCCAAGTTTGCACCACAACGCCTTGTTGGCTTCGGGGAAGTGATGAACTGGTGAAGGTATGTCACGAGCACTTAGGCATCCGCAAAGGTGAGACCACGGAAGACGGCCAATTCACTCTAGCAGAGGTGGAGTGTCTTGGAGCCT
>JBOFRK010000127.1:0-1304 GCA_051650945.1 Alphaproteobacteria bacterium | reverse complement strand
CTTCCACTTTCGCCCCAGCTCCACATCAACCCCGTGGGGGAAATCCACGAACACTGGGAGCAATCGACCTCCGGCCTCACCCCCGGCTTTGCAGCCGTGCTGGCGCTGGCGGTGACGATTGCCACGGGAGGCGCTGGGGGGCCTGCGGCCCAAGCTGCAACGGCCATGGGGTTTGGCGCGGAAGGGGCGGCATTTCTTGCCGCCAAAGCTGGGGTTCAGGCCGTTGCTTCTGCAACGGTCGTGGGAACGGTGAACCACCAGGGCAACGTCTTCAAAGCGGTTGAAGATCTGGGCAAGCCCACGGCTTTGAAGTCCATTGCCACAGCCATCGCGACGGCTGGTTTGGTGGGTCCAGCCCCTGAAGGCGGGATTTTTTCTGCGAATTTTGCAGAAAATCTGGCGACCCACGGGGCTCAACACCTCAGCTATGGCTTGAAAGCAGGCGCTATCTCTTTTGCCATTAACGGCGGCAGCGCGAAGGACGCTCTGAAAGGCGCAGGCCTCCTGGCAGTTGCCAGCGCAGTGCAGGCATCGGTGGCCAATGAGCTTGGGGTCCTTCGCAAGGCCGGTCTTGATTCTGTCACCCACAAGCTGGGGCACGCCCTTGCGGGCGCTGCCGCTGGCGCGATTCTCGACCCGAAAAATCCTGGAAAAGGCGCAGCCGCCGGTGCTTTAGGGGCTGTCATCGGAGAAACCGTCGCGGAATCTTTGCCTGAGCATCTCACTCGCGAAACACGCGCAGATTATGGGAAAATTGCCGCTGCAACCGGCGCACTTTTGAGCAAACAGGATGTCCCGACAGCCATCGTGACAGCCGACACGGCTTTGCAGAACAATTTTTTGCTGAGCGCAGGGGAGCTCGCCTACGAATGGCTTGAGGAAAAAAATCCTGAAAAAGCTGCAGAATTGAAGGAAATTTCCTTAAACATATTGAGCCATGTCACGGGGGAAAGCCGTGAGCTTTTAGAGGCGGCTCTTCCAGGAATTATGCTTGCTAACAATTACCTTGGCGGCGGTTTGGTTAAGAAAATTGCCAAAACCACCCTCAAAAAGCAAATCAAATCAGCGGCAAAAGATGCCCTTAAACCTAATTTGAAGGTGATTGGGAAGGGGAATAATAATCCAAAAAATTTAAAAAATAAATATAATCTTCAAAAACAGTTAGCTAGGGCGTGTCCTCAATTGCGTTGACAATGTTTGAAAAAGTGTTGAGATTTGGAAAAAATGCGGAGAATTTTTTCAAATGCGTCGTTATGGATTACGGGATGATCAGTGGGATCGAATTAAAGATTTGTTACCTGGAA
>JBOFRK010000126.1:0-1197 GCA_051650945.1 Alphaproteobacteria bacterium | reverse complement strand
CGCCTGTTTCGATAGCGATCTGAGATAATTTTAAATCGCTTCAAGAGACCGATGACGTTCTCACTAAGTACCCGTTTCTGGGCGATTTGTTTGTTTTGTCTTTTTTCTTGGTTTGTTAGAGATTGGTTTTTCTTTTTCTGAATTTTTCATTTTTTATCAAGCGTTAGGAAAAAAAATTGCGTTCTTAGACTCGCCCTACAAATCCTTCAAATAGGACTGGTGGTTAAGCAGGGCGGTGACGCGTTCGTCCTTTTCTTTGCTGCCTCGAGAAGATCCAAATTCAAAGGCATAAGCGTCTTTAAGACAAGACCCAAAGATACCAGCAATGGTTGAGATAATTCCCACGGCTTCTCCAGGGAGGGATTCACGATAAAATGCCAGAGCCGCCAAGCATAAAATCAACCCAAAGGCTGCGGAAATCACCATAATGTCTGCACGCACATTTCGGTGGCCAGTCTGAAGCAAGGCGATTTCCCTGGCCCTTGCATCGCGCCGATCTTGGTAGAGATCTGCCTCCATCTGGGCAACAATTTTTTGGAATTGGAGCAGCAGATCAGGATTATTCGAAAGGATCTTCAACATAGAAGGCGCTTCCGTTTCACCGGTCAATTGTTTTGCAAAATTGACCACATTGTGAGCCAGCTTTTCGCCTTCTTCGTTGCCAAGCCAGCGACCAATCAAAGGAACAACTTCAGAAAGGGCGAGGGCAGTGGTTAAAATTTGGCTGAGCATCGTTTCTCCTATTGATTTTGAGCAAGTTCCGACAAATCTCGTCCATCTCTAACGCGGCACCACGTTTGTCCTTCCCAATAAAACAGTTCAGGATTCTCTAGGGCATCTAATAGCTTTGGAGCATCCATTAGCAGTACGAAAGTTCCCACAGGAGGGTCTTTGGGCAAATCCTCTTTTTCAAAAGGTGGAGCCGCGATTCCCTGAGGTGCTTTGGGTTTGTTAGATTTAGGCTCTGGTGCTACTTCTTCTTTCTGGGCTTTGCCAATGCTAAACGAAAAAAGGAGAGTCCAAGCTGTTTCAGAAAAGCTGGCCCCACTGGTGTGGGACGTTTTACAAGCATAAAGCGCGTCTTGAAAAGAGGTGACGTCTAAAGCAACATAGGCGGTATTGGCTTCCCACACGCCCCTAGGGTTCCAAAAAAGCTTGGGCAAGCTGAACGTGCCAAAAGGTGTTCCGCGACTGCCT
>JBOFRK010000125.1:0-5379 GCA_051650945.1 Alphaproteobacteria bacterium | reverse complement strand
CCTACGGGCGTTGCGTTGCTTCCCTTCCCCTAGATCAAACAGGCACGTTGGATAGCCCCCTCCCCCGCGCCCTACTAAAAACCCCTTACCGCAACTATCGGGAGAGTTTATGGGTTGCTTGGTTGCTGGTGTTAGCCCTGTTGGTGTGGAGAATGCGAAACAGACCTTCTCTAAAGGCTTAAACATGCCTTTTTTACGTATTGTTTAATTATTTTTTTAGAAGTAACCTGCTAGAATGCTGGCGATTTGGGTTGTCACGTAGGGCGTTTAGAAGAAGAAAAAGGTAGGTCTTTATGAACAGATTACTCCCCAAAACCTGGAGAGAATCATGTGTATGCTGGTTGTTAGTTTTAGGAATCCACAGCAACCTTTGGGCTGATGCTGTAGAGAAACCTGCCTCAGAATCCCAAGGGGTTTCCCAAGAAATACCAGATCCCCTTCGGCCGATGAATGAAGTTTTTTTTGACCTGAACCAAGGCCTTGATGAGTTTGTCCTAGAACCCGTAACCCGTGGCTATGAGGCCGCGGTTCCACCATTGGTGCGAGACGGAATCCATAATGGCCTTCGCAATTTGTCCTTCCCTAAGACTTTTTTGAACTCAGTCCTGCAGGGGAACATCGATAAAGCTGCAACATCTCTAGCGCGCTTTCTTATCAACAGCACCGTTGGTTTTTTGGGCTTGGTGGATGTGGCCGCTGAGATGGGTGTTGAAGCTGTGGAGGAAGATTTTGGAAGAACCTTAAAAATGGCAGGTATGGAAACAGGACCCTATCTTGTTTTACCCGTCATAGGCGCCACCAGCTTTCGAGATGGCCTTGGTTTATTGATAGACACACTGACAGACCCCTTTAACCTGATTGTTTGCCATAACAAACGTCCACAGCTGATGTATGTGCGTTGGGGTATGGATCTGGTGGATTGGCGCTTACAATATCTTGAAAGTTATCAAAAATTAAAAGAAACTTCTTTGGATTTGTACAGCACAATCCGCAGCCTCTATAACCAAAAAAGAGGCGATAGGGCGTCTCCTTTGAACATGGTTTCAGGTTCCCAAGACCTAACAGAAACCGAAGAAGAACCCGTTTATAGTGAGGATATCGAAGCATGATGGTACGTTCAATGTGCGCGCTGACCCGTGAGAGCCTTAAAATCTGTTGTTTTTTCCTAGTGTTGTGGGGAAGCTTTGCTTATGGCAAAACCTCTGCTGAGGGTTTTGTTGAAGGACTTGGAGAAAAGGTGATTCGTTTGCTCGCAGATAAATCTATTGGCAGAAAAGGTCGAAAAAAAGCCTTTTCAACCATACTTGAGCAAGATTTTGCCATGGCTTCCATTGGGAAATTTGTGTTAGGAAAGCACTGGAGAAACCTCTCAACCGGTAAGAGGCAAGAGTACTTGAAGCTCTTTAAGAAAAATTTGTCCCACTCCTATGCAATCCGGTTTGAGGGTTACAACAATGAGAAATTTTTGGTTTTAAAGGGAAAGACGATTCCACCCCTTCAAGGTAAAAAAAACTGGAAGGTTTTTAGCCAAATTGTAAAGCCTGATGGCGCGAAGACAGAGCTTGTATGGCTTGTGGTTCAAACGCCTGCTGGTTTCCGAATCATGGACGTGATCGTTGAAAACGTCAGCATGAGCGTCACCCAGCGTTCAGAGTATGCCACTATTATTGAGCGTGAAGGCATAGATGGGCTCCTCAAAAAACTTGCTTTTTGAGGAAGCTTTCCTAGGATTTTTTCTTCGCTTTCTTTGAAGGATAGGGTATTTTATAAAAAAACCACATACGCTTCAACAGAGCGTCTTGACGGATCCAATGGTGATAAAATGCTCCTAAAACATGCAAAACAAGCAGTGCGATAAAACTCCACCCAAAAACCGTATGCAGCTGGTGGCTCACCGAACCCGCAGGGGTTGGCCCTTCCGCGAGAGCTGGAATTGTGAATAACCCAAAAAAAGGTACAGGGTGGCCGCCAAAGGCTGACATCACAAAACCCGTTACAGGCATCGCGAACATCAATCCATATAAAGCCCAAACCGTCAAAGATGAAAGAGATTTTTGATAACAAGGCATGTCTGCGGGATACGCAGGAACTTGCCCTACTAAACGCCAGCCTAAGCGCACTACCACAAGAAACAGCACCATCAATCCAGTGGACTTATGGATACCATAAACAAACCATTTCATATCAGAAGGTGGCAACTGTTCCATCCAAAGGCCGACACCCAACATACCTATCAAAAGCACGCCCATCACCCAATGAAATAGTTTAGAAACAAAACCCCATTGGTCTAATGTATTTGAAATCATAGCTTTTTCTCCCCGTTTTCTTTCTATTCTAGCTCAATTAGAAAAAAGGAGCAACGTTCAAGCTTTTTTGAACATCACTTCAGGGAAGGTAAAACCCACTGGCTATAAAGACCTTGACGCTTCACCAGCTCTGGGTGAGAGCCCATCTCAACAAGACGCCCTTGATCAAGAACGAAGATGCAGTCCGCATTTTCGACCGTGGAAAGACGGTGGGCAATCATCAGCGTTGTCCGCCCCTGCATCAGATAATCCAAGGCTTGCTGAACCTGCGCTTCCGCATGGGTGTCCAGGGCAGAGGTTGCTTCGTCTAAGAGCAGGATAGGCGCATTCTTTAAAATAGCCCGCGCAATCGATAACCGTTGACGCTGCCCACCTGAAAGCTTTAACCCTTGCTCTCCCACAACGGCCTCATACCCTTGGGGGAGTTCCTGGATAAACTCATGGGCGGCTGCCTGTTGGGCAGCTGCCTCAATGGCGTCGCGGGAGGCTCCCAAACAGCCATAGCGAATATTTTCTTCCACCGTATCATTGAAGAGGGTAATTTCTTGGCTGACCAGCGCAATTTGCTTGCGCAAAGAAACGAGGGAAACCTGTTGAATGGGCTGCCCATCGATTAAAATAGCGCCCTTATCCACGTCATAAAACCGCAAAATTAGGTTGAATAACGTAGTTTTCCCCGTCCCGCTTGGCCCCACTAGAGCGATTTTTTTTCCACCTGGGATCAGCAAGGATAAATCATGAAAAACCTCTTTTTCTAGTGTGTAAGCAAAATGAACCTGTTCAAGCTTAATTTCCCCCTTGGAAATTTGAAGTGCTGGCAGTTCCGGATTGTTTTGAATGAGGGGCTTCACTTCTAAAAGGCGAAACAAGGAGATGGCCGCAGCAAGGCCTTCTTGAAGGGTTGCATTCAAGTGCACCAGGCGTTTGGCTGGCTCATAGGCCAACAACAATGCTGTGATGAAAGAAATGAACGCACCCGTGGTGCGGGCTCCTTCGATTACTTGGGCTCCGCCATACAAAATCACCACAACAATAGCAATCCCCCCCAATATTTCCATGATGGGATGGGCAGCTGAGCGAACTTGGGCTCCTTTGAACATGAGACGAAAAAGCTTTTGAACCCAAGCTTGGGAGCGCTTTTTTTCATAATCTTCCATCCCATAGGATTGAACTACGCGAATACCTTGAAAGATTTGCTGCAAAAATTGGTGAAACGCCCCCATGGTTTCTTGCTGCCCAAAAGAAACTTTACGCATACGTTTTCCAAGCTGAATCAACGGAACAAAAGCAAGAGGAAAAACGAAAAACGCAAGACTTGCCAGAAGCCAATCTTGGTAAAACATCAGCCCCACCAAAAAGAGAAGCGTCATGGAATCTTTCACCATGCTAATCAACGTTTGGGTAATGGAATGCCGCAACATCTGAACATCATGGGTGAAAAAAGAGATCAGACGACCGCTGGGCGAGTGATAAAAAAACTGAAGATCCTGGTGGATCAAATGACGAAAAATCAAAATTTGAAAATGGGAAACAATTTTTTGGCCCACATAGGTCAGACTGAGGGATTCTCCATAGGCAGCAAACCCTTTCACTAAAAAAATTCCCAAAACCCAACAAGCGACTCTCCACAGCATCGTGCGGTCATGGGAGATAAAAATATCATCGAAAATGGGTTGGAGAAATTTAGCCAAAGCTGCTGTCGTAAAGGCAGACAAGACCATGCAAACTCCCCCCGCTGTTAAAACCCGTCGGTGGGGGCTTATCATCTCTTGCCAAAGCCGCTGCACAATAGGAAAAGTTGCTTTATCTTTGAGAGAGGGCAGAAGGGAAAGAGATGGAAAAGGTTTCAAAGGTGACTGATCTTGTCTTTTAATAAACAGTTTCCCATCTAGCATAAGATGGCTTTAGGTTGGTCGGGGCGAGAGGATTCGAACCTCCGACATCCTGCTCCCAAAGCAGGCGCGCTACCAGGCTGCGCTACGCCCCGTTTCTGATTCAAAACCTAAAAACAAAGGGGATCATACCCGTTTATTTTTAAAACCGCAAGAATTTGGTTTGAAAAATAGCAATTCTAATAGCTTCTTGTGGCGTGACTGTGGTTGTGCTAGGATCGGGCGGTAGAGATTTATGAGAAGAAGGAATTTATCATGAAAAAAGGCATTCACCCAAATTATCACCCCATTTCAGTTGTTTTAACAGATGGTTCGACACTTATGATGCGCTCGACTTACGGAAAATCTGGCGATTCAATCCGCCTAGATATTGACCCCAAGAGCCATCCTGCTTGGACAGGGCAACATCGATTGATCGATACAGGTGGACAGCTTGCAAGATTCAATAAACGTTTCCAGAACCTTGGAAAATCTGAATAGCCTTTATTGCATGTGCCCTTGGAAATATCAGCAAAGGGGTTGTTAGAAGCCGTGGAATTTACGGGACGCTTGACAGTTAAAGTTTCTCCCCAGGCCCAGGAAACCTCTTTTGAGGGGTGGTTTTTCCATCAATTTCGCCCTGTTTTGAAAATTCGCGTTAAGGCAATCCCAGAAAAAGGAGCTGCGAATGAGGCTTTGTGTAAACTTTTGGCAAAAGCTTTTGGCACATCCGCTTCCCAAATCCGTTTGATCTCAGGAGGACGCTCCAAGATAAAAGTGTTTGAACTTCTAGGTGTTTCTCAAAAAGCTTGGGAGCTTTTTTTAGATCAAACAAAATTCTCAGCCATCAGTAATTCTGAAGCAATCGTCACGAGATATTGAGCCAAAGGAAGGTAAAACTCTCACCTTTAGAGCTAAGAGCCTTGCCTCTCAAAGCATTCTTCGTTGGAGCTAAAAGAAAATTCATTCACTTTATAACTCATCTATCTTTTTTTGAAGTTGAAAAAGAGATTTTAGATTCTTTTTCGCCATTTTCTCGCAGAGAAATACTTCCTCTTGCTGATGTATGGCACTGTTAACAAAATAATTTGTAAGCCTTAAGAAGAGCCAGTGCGATAAAGCTAAGGAACATCGTGTCGCGTTTATCGAACCGCATGGCGATTCTCTTATTCTCTTTGATTCGGCCCAAAAGCCTTTCAATA
>JBOFRK010000124.1:0-1666 GCA_051650945.1 Alphaproteobacteria bacterium | reverse complement strand
CAATGCTCACAGGAAGGCCTGTTGTTTCGCGCAACACGAAGTCCAGATTGTTAAGGAGCGCACCACCGCCTGTCAAGACGATGCCACGATCAACAATATCAGCTGCCAGCTCTGGGGGCGTGTTTTCAAGGGCTGTTTTAACGCCTTCCACAATGGCTGAAACAGGTTCAGAAAGGCTTTCGGAAATTTGGCGTTCATTGACAGATATTTCTTTGGGAACCCCATTCATCAAATCACGCCCTTTGATGGTGAGGGTTCTGCCTGGTCCAGGCTCTGTCATATACGCAGACCCCAGATCTTTTTTTAATTTTTCGGAGCTTGCTTCTCCAATCAATAGGTTGTGATGGCGGCGAATAAAAGCCACAATCGCCTCATCCATTTTGTCTCCACCCACTCGAACTGATCGAGCGTAAACAATACCCCCCAAAGAGATAACCGCGACTTCTGTGGTTCCTCCACCAATGTCTACAATCATGGAACCTGTTGGCTCTGTGACAGGCAATCCAGCACCTATGGCTGCTGCCATAGGCTCTTCAATTAAATAGACCTGCCTAGCACCAGCACTTTCTGCGGAATCTTGAATGGCGCGCCGTTCCACGGCTGTAGAACCAGATGGCACGCATATGACGACCTGGGGACTCACAAAGCTGGTGCGGTTGTGAACTTTTCGGATAAAATATTTGATCATAGCTTCCGCTACTTCAAAGTCAGCAATCACCCCGTCCCTTAAAGGACGAATAGCTTGGACATTTCCGGGAGTTCGGCCAACCATCTGTTTTGCTTCATCCCCAACGGCCAAAACTTGTTGTTTTCCTTTGACGGTTGCGATAGCCACAACGGAAGGTTCATTTAAAACGACACCTTGCCCCCTGACATAGACCAGCGTGTTCGCTGTGCCTAAATCAATCGCCATATCTGCAGAAAGCCAACCAAGAATACCCGAAAACATAAAAAGCTTACCCTATTAATGATGTTAATCTTATTTTGCTAAGCCCAATCAAACACAAAACACGGTATAAAACCATCCACCCTTTCATCTTTAGTACACACTTCTCAACCATAAGGCAAGTTATAAAAACATCACAGACCCATGATCTCATGAACTTTTTGCAAGTTTTTTTTCGCGATGGAATTGGCTTTCAATTGGCCTTGCTCTAAACAATGGTCGAGGGTGGAAGATTCCTCCATGATCTCGAAAAAACGTTGACGAATGAGTCCTAAATTTGTGAGGAGAAGCTCTGTGAGTTCTTTCTTAAACTCAGAAAAATTACACCCCGCATAGGTATGGCAGATGTCTGTCAAAGATTTTTTTTGGAGGGCTGCAAAAATTCGAAGCAAATTGAGGGCTTCAGGCCTATCTTTCATCGTTTCAAGGTCTTCAAAAATGGGCTCAGGGTCGGTTTTAGCTTTCCGAATTTTGAGAGCAATTGTATCATCGTCGTCTGTTAAATGAATACGGGACAACTCCGATGGGTCAGATTTACTCATCTTTGCTGTTCCATCCCGCAGGCTCATCACCCGGGTTGCTGGACCTGTGATCAAAGGTTCTGGAAGTGTGAAGCACGCTGTTCCATAGTGGTGGTTAAAAGCCTGGGCAATATCCCGAGTTAATTCTAAATGTTGCTTTTGGTCTTCCCCAACAGGTACATGGGTTGCTTGATAGACC
>JBOFRK010000123.1:0-1362 GCA_051650945.1 Alphaproteobacteria bacterium | reverse complement strand
ATCGATTGGGAAAAGGCCACAGGTTGCGCCATATTCAGGTGCCATGTTTGCGATGGTTGCCCGATCCGCTAAAGAAAGCGTTTGAAGCCCTGGGCCAAAAAACTCAACAAATTTACCGACTACCCCTTTTTTGCGTAGCAGATGGGTGACGGTGAGTACCAGGTCTGTTGCTGTGACGCCTTCAGGCATGCTTCCCTCAAGCTTAACACCAATTACATCCGGGATGAGAAGGGACAGGGACTGCCCCAGCATCACGGCTTCTGCCTCGATGCCGCCCACACCCCAACCCAAGACGCCCAAACCGTTCACCATGGTGGTGTGGCTGTCAGTGCCAACAAGTGTGTCTGGATAGACCATCTGGGTCTCTTTGTCGTGCCAAACCACCTGGGCAAGGTATTCCAAGTTCACTTGGTGGCAGATGCCCGTGCCAGGGGGCACCACCCGAAAATTCTTAAACGCCTGTTGGCCCCACCTTAAAAAAGCATAGCGCTCTGCGTTACGTTGATATTCTAGCCCCACATTTTCTTGAAATGCGCCTGGGGTGCCATAGCGATCCACAATCACCGAGTGATCAATGACCAAATCAACCGGAACCAGAGGGTTTACCTTGGTGGGATTTCCGCCTAAGGCTTGCATAGCCTGACGCATGGCAGCCAAATCTACAATGGCAGGAACGCCAGTGAAGTCTTGCATTAATACTCGGGCTGGGAAATAAGGAACTTCTTGTTGGGACGTTTGGTTTTTCAACCAATCCGCAAAAAAACCCACATGATCTCGGGTTACTTGAACACCATTTTCATGGCGTAGCACATTTTCTAAAAGAATTTTGAGGGAAAATGGCAGGCGATGCAACTGTTTGATCTGCCGATAAAAGGGCTTCAGAGGGCAATAGGTGTATTTTTTTTGACCTACTGATAATATTGCGCGGTTTTTACCTTGATTTGTCCCATGCATCCGATGTTCCTTTGCCGTTGATCTCGTAAGATAGAGGTGGCTAAACGGGTGAATTTTTGCTTGCGATATCTCTTTTGTGCCATTATGGCTTATTCAGTTTAATAAAATATTACCTAAATGTGAAGAGATGTTTCAAGTTTTTACCAGGTTTTATACCTTGAGTTTTTCCTACAGTTCCTCTAGGATTCAGGCTTATGAATCAGATGCCCCCTCCCCTCGCCCCTTCAGAGAATCGAACGTGTTTTGGCCAAGCACAGGCACAACGTGTGTTTGAAACAGCCCTTGCGAAGGGAAAATTAGCCCACGGGTGGTTGCTGCTTGGCCCCCAGGGAATCGGCAAGCGTACGTTTGCCTACCGTCTTATCCGCTTGCTGGCCTCCGGAGCATCTTCTTTCAGCGCGCTGGACG
>JBOFRK010000122.1:0-20144 GCA_051650945.1 Alphaproteobacteria bacterium | reverse complement strand
GGCATGCTTGCCATCCCTTGCTTCAAAAACCTGATATCCTTTGCTCTTCAAAGCTCTTGAAGCAAAGAGCCGTACAGGGTCTTCATCCTCCACCAACAATACGTGGGCAGAACCTGTGAGGTCAATCGTCTTAGAAACTCTGACGATTTCTTTTTCCTCTTCCTTCCGGTCAGCAGCTTTTTTCTTTTTTTCCAGAAATTTAGGAATATAGATTGAAAAGGTTGTTCCTTTCTCAAGGGAGCTTTCGACCAAAATACCCCCGGAGAGCTGCTTCACAATCTGGTGCACATTAGAAAGCCCAAGCCCCGTTCCTTGGGAAGGATCTTTTGTTGAGAAAAATGGGTCAAAAATTTGCTCTAAACATTCTTCTGAAATACCACACCCTGTATCTATCACATCTACAACCACATAAGTTTTGGGTTGGATGGTTTCTTTGTAAAGCTGAAGAGACTCTTTCAACTGAACCATCCGCGTCCGGATTGTCAGCTTACCCCCCAAAACCATCGCGTCTCTGGCATTAATCACCAAATTTACAATAATCTGCTCAAGTTGGCCTTGGTCTGCAAAAATAAACCCAACATCGCGCTCGTGTTTCAGCGTCAACTCAACCTTGCTTCCAATCAAGCGTCGCAACAAAAAGGAAAGCTCGTTCAAGCACTCTCGCACATCCAATGGCTTCGGATCTGGCGCTGTTTGCTTCGCAAACAGCAACAATTGACGCACCAAATTGGTTGCCCGATTAGCATTTTGCTTAATCTGCATAATGTCTGTAAACGATTGGTCTTGGGGGGTGTGACGCTGTAACAGCAAATCACAAAAACCCAACATGGCGGTTAGCAGATTGTTAAAATCATGCGTAATACCACTGGCTAATTGCCCCAAAGCCTGGAGCTTTTGAGATTCTAAGCTTTGGTTTTCCATTTTTTTAAGCTCTGTTAAATCATGGAGGAAGATGATGAAGTAACTGGTCTTAGGATCATCCACCATCACCAAATAACGAGCGTAAATGCCCAGGGTTTTTGATTCAATCCCTTTAAAAGAAAAAAGAAGCGGTTGTTTGAGCTCTCTGTTATAGCGAACACTCTGGAAAAATTTCGTCAAAGTACTGCGTTCTTCTTCAGCAACCCAGTGGGAAAGAGGACGTTGATGGACTCGGCGTTCTTGAACTAAATCCTGAAAGGCGCGGTTGGTTGACTTAATATACCCAGCCTGGTCTAAAATCAGAGCAGGCATTGGAAAGCCTTCTAAAAGAGCAGCATCATCCGCCTCCTTTCGCAAAGCGATGACCTGATCAGATGTTGCGAGTAAAACACATACAGCGTCATGCTCTTGGAGCGGAACAGCCCGCAAAACGGTTGCTTCTTCTGGCTGGTTTTGAGCACTCTTAAAGAGCAAAACTGCATGATCACCTTCCTGCCAAGAGCTTTCTGGTTCTTCAACCAAGCAATCATAAAAATTTTTGCCCAAGACTTCTTCAGGCTCATAGCCGAGCCACTCATAGAATGTTGCATTTGCATAAAGAATTTTACCTTCTAAAGAAGCCACAAACGCAGGCGAGGGATAACTGTTGAGAATGTCAGAAAAAATAGAACCTTCAGAAAAAAACGCGTCTTCCTGGGAAGCAGAAGGCTGAATAAACCAGGCTACACCACCCGTTGGAAGAGGCTTTACGCAGATATGAAACCGCTTGATCTTGCCTTGGATAAGCCAATCAACCAGCTCATTTCCCTCTTGCTGGTGGAGGGTATACATTTTAAGACGCGCCAGAGAATCTTTAGATTCTTGGGACTGGATGAACGCATCAAAAAAAACAAGCTGGATTCGATCAATCTGCGAAGGAGAGAATTGAAAAAAGTCACAACAGGCCTGGTTTGCAAATGTCAATTTTCCTTGGATATCGAATAAAATAACCCCCTCAGGCGACATCGCCTGAATAGCTTCCAACGCCACAGTTTTCCCAGATTTTTTGGACTTGAGAAAATAATGAACCAGGAATCCCAGAAAAACGCTATTGAGGGCAAAAATCAGAAATAATTTTTGTTCGAAAAAGAGAAAGCCTCCCCATATGCTCAAACAAAAACTCGAAAACAGAGCGAATGCCAAGAGAGCCTTTTTTAAATGCAGGAAAGAACCCTGCATGAAATTGAAACAACGCATAGTTTTTTACTTGATCTATCCTGACTACAAACGGGAACAGCAGTAAGCGAATACGCAATCCATTCCCTTTCTTGTAAAGCTTTTTTTCAAGACACACAAGAGATTGTATGCTTTTTCAGACAAAATGAACTATTTTCAAACAGCGTGCCACTTTTTTCATAAGAGTTGAAAAAGCATAATGAGAGAAATCGACGGGATTGATCCACTTGCCTTGACGAGGAAGCTTTTTTTGAAATGGCTCATTCAGCTTTCCATACCAAACCCGAAGCTCCAATTTAAAATGGGTAAATGTGTGACAGACTAACGCTTCAAGATGGCCTCCTTGGGCCTTCGCACACAAGAAACGTAAATCTTTCGGGACGGGTTGTTGCCCCCTACCCTCCTCCCAAGAAGTGGAAGGAAACGTCATCAAACCCTTCAACAGCGCTTCCGTTTGCTGAGGATGAATCAATACCTGTCCCTTTAAATTCTCCAACAAAAAAACAGTCCCACTCCGTACAGGCAGGGGAACTTTGACTTGCTTACGGGGAAATTGGTCTGTCACCTGCTGCCGGAATGCCATACACCCTCCTTGAATGGGACACGCTGAACAAGCGGGTTGTTGTGGTTTACAAAGGGTCGCCCCCAGATCCATCAACGCTTGGGTATAGTCTCCCACCTGGGTTTTTGGAAGAGCTTGCTCAGCAAGGGGAAAGACTTCTTTTCGCAAAGCGGTGGGGCCTTGGGCACCCAAAAGGTAATATCGGCTAAACACCCGCATAATGTTGCCGTCAATGGCAACAGCTTGCTTTTCAAAAGCGATTGCTGTGATAGCAGCCGCTGTATAAGGCCCAAGGCCTGGCAAATGCCTCAGCAATACTTCTTCATTAGGGAGCTTCCCTTCCTTCTCCCGAGCTACAAGCTCTGCGCATTCTTTTAGAGCCCGGGCCCTTCGGTAGTAACCAAGGCCTTGCCACCCATGCATCACCTCCTCTAGAGATGCTCTGGCAAGGGAGGGAAGGGTCGGCCATCGTTCAATAAAAGCGTTAAAATAGGGTATGACAGTTACTACCTGGGTTTGCTGCAACATCATCTCGCTCAGCCACACATGATAGGGGTTGGGTGTCTCTCCAGGTTTTGCTCGCCAAGGCAAATGGCGCGCGTTCTGTCCATACCAGGATAGGAGTTCTTGGGTTAGGAAAGGGTGCATACTTAAAATAACTAAGTTAAATGAGCCATCATTCCCACCTTAAACCAACATGCCCCCTGGCGCAAAGACTCTGATGAAAAAACGAAACTATCAATCGTAATGATCAAGATCTTGGGACTTCATCTTCTCATCCATACTTACCATGAAGCTGATGGCTTGACGCTGCTCATCTTCACTCAGGCTTTTGAGATAGGCTTGAATTGTTAAATTTTCTTCCCCGGACCATCTTTCAAAAATTTCTTCAAACTCATCCAGAGATGTACCGGGAGGAAGAGCAGGAGATCCACAAGCGGTAAAAAGGGGGTACTTGGTTGAAAGATCGCTCATGACGCCTTCCTCTTTTGATGATGCCTATAGGTTTTTCAAAAACCTATATACCCCCCTCTTTTTAAAATTTCATGAAGGTCATTTTGTCAGCCTTCATTCTATCTCGCTAATAGTAACACCACTAACGGCGGAAGAAAGAGACGCCAGAGGTTGCAGAGGCTCAAGCGAACTCCAGCTGAATTTGACACTACCAGTCCCACAAAACCTCGTCCAGACCTCTTCCCCCTCACCGACGCTTTGTTGGGCTCCGGAGAAGGCAGTGTAGGTAATTTTTTGAATATTTTTCATAATTCTTTCATTGATATCACAGGCGTAAGCTTCACAGAGAAGATTCATTTTCACTCCCTCCGTCAATCCTCTCTCTGGAAGAAAAACCTCAACTAAATTCTGAGCTCTCACTGAAGAGCTGCTTTTGCTTCTGGATTTTATGGCGCTACCCCTCTTCGTCACATCGATTGTGTATGTGTACGTGTTCCCGACATGGACACCACTTGCTCCCGCGATAGATATAGCGCCACCCTTAAAAGACACAGGAGCTTTTTGAGTTTCTTCTTTGGACTTTTGATTTCTGATCTTTAGAACACCTTCTTTTGGAGAAAAAGAAGGAGCTTCACTATCATCACCCCACTTAACGACAACGCTGGGTACATCGTGGCACGTAACCTTTAAACAAGCATTTACTTTTATATCAAGGCATTCTACCCCTGAAAAATCCCGCTCACCTGCAAAGACTTGGGAAACGAAAGAAGCCAATGCAACAGATAAAACAGTGTAGCTTAAATTTACCCTCATAAAACACTTTCTCCTTATTTTTAAAGATTTTTTAAATAATAATAAAAAATCGAGATCTATTGTATTATTAATAAATCAATAAATAAAAGTATTTTGTATTAATGAGATGTTTTATGCTTATTTTTTCTCAAAAAAAGATTATAAAAAAAATCCTGCAGATCATACAGGCCAAACACATGCCAATCCGTGGCTTTTCAGAAGTGTTTCAAGGGTATTTTTGCGCACTTCGAGGCCTTCTGGCGTAGATGCCTCACACCGCATTGCAATGCACGCTTGGGTTTGGGACGCTCGCAAAATCCACCAACCACCTTCATCTTCCACACGGATCCCATCCAAATCTTGAAACGCAACTCCTGTCTCTTGAAGATGAACTTGAATTTTTTCAATGAGTTGAAATTTTTTATCCTCTGCACAAGGCAGACGTATCTCAGGCGTAGAATACCGGAAGGGAAGTTTTTGCCGCCAGACGCTGAGGTCTATTTGATGTCTGCTCAAAAAAGCCAAAAAACGAAGGGCTGCATAAATACCATCATCATACCCCGGGTGTAAATCTGTGAAGAAAAAATGTCCGCTCATTTCTCCTCCAACCAACGCGCCATTTTTTTTCATGCAAGCCTTCACATGCACATGACCTGTTTTGGAAAGGCTGGGCGTTGCATTTAAATTCTTTAGCCAATTCGATAAAATTGGGCTGCACTTAACATCTTGAACAAAAGTAAGGCTAGAACGGCTGTTGAGCAAATTAAACACAAAAAAAGCCAAAACTTCATCGCCAGCCCAGACCGTTCCCTGTTCGTCGATAATGACCAAGCGGTCTGCATCTCCATCAAACGCAACCCCCACGCGACACTTTTCTTTTTGAACGAGATCCCGCAGCGCATCCAAGCTGCCGGGCGCCATTGGATCAGGGGATCGTGAAAGAAATCGGCCATCTACTGAGCCATGTATCAGGTGATGCACCCCTGGTAATTCAGCTATAATTTCATTAAGCACAATGCCAGCCGCGCCATTTCCAGGATCCCAAGCGACGGACAAAGGCTCATCTCCCCATGCCAGGCGATCCAACAGATCAAATCGATAGCTTGGCAGAAGCTCTAGCACATCAAAGCGTCCCTCCGTTTGGTTTTCAATGAAGTCTTCTGCTTCAATTAACTTTAAAAGCCGTTGAATCTGCTCCCCAAAAAAAGGCTGGCCGTGAAATGTAAATTTGAAACCATTCTCATCAGATGGGTTATGGGAGCCGGTCACCATCACGCCGGCGTCTGCCTTGGCATGACGTTCTGCCCAATAAAGAAAGGGTGTTGGCCCCAACCCCACGGAGAGCACATTGATACCTGATTCCCGAAGACCTTTAATGAGGCCCTGTTCAAGATCTGGAGAGCTGAGGCGACCGTCCCTTGCAACACAAACGGTTTTCCCGCTTGAGCGCCTCAAAATGGTTCCAAAAGAGCGCCCAACATAGAACGCAACCTGGGAGTCTAAATCAAAACCGATACGTCCCCGAATATCATAGTCTCTGAAAATGGTAGGAGAAGGTGAATCAATCATATGAGCCCCAGCCTTAAGCCGCTTCCGTTACAGAAAGACAACCTAACGGCCGCACATCCTTTCTGCCAATTGAGATATAGGTAAAACCCGCAAGCAGCATATCTTCTGGTGCGTATATATTTCGTAAATCTACCAAAAGGGGCACTTTAAGACGTTCTTTTAGCTTTACGAAATCTAAAGAAGAAAAAACCTCCCATTCAGTGAGAATAATCACTCCATCCGCGCCTTTGGCGGCTGCATAGCTATCCTGGCACCACGTAACGTCTTCAAAAATAGCCTTCCCCTCCTCCATACCTTCTGGATCATAGGCACGCAAGGTTGCTCCCCTCTCTTGCAACATAGGAAGGATGGTCAAGCTTGGGCTGTCTCGTAGGTCATCGGTGTTGGCTTTGAACGTGACGCCCAAAATCGCGAGGGTTTTGTCACGAAGGTTTCCCCCGAAAGCTTGCTCAATCTTTTCAATCATACGCTGTTTGGTCTGCAGGTTAGACTGAATAGCTGTCTCGACCAAGGGAAGAGAAGTCCCTGAGCGCTGGGCTGTTCGAACCAAAGCTTGGGTATCTTTTGGGAAGCAAGACCCTCCATACCCAGGTCCCGCTTTCAAGAACTGCTTGCCAATCCTTTGGTCTAGGCCCATACCGTGGGCTACGTCGTCTACGTTGGCCCCTACTTTTTCACATAAATGGGAAATTTCGTTGATAAAAGAAACTTTCATAGCCAAAAAAGCGTTTGAGGCATATTTGATAAGCTCTGATGTTTCACAGGTCGTGGCGATAAAGGGAACGCCTTTTCGCGTAAGGTGTCCATAAAGGGCTTCCAGGCGATCCATAACTTCTGGCGTATCCGCCCCCACCACAATCCGGTCTGGCTTCATAAAATCTTGGATCGCAGAACCTTCCCTCAAAAATTCAGGATTCGAAGCAATGTGAAAAAGCGTTTTCCGATTGACGGAGCGAATCTGCCTTTCAAGCTCTTGGCTTGTTCCCACAGGAACGGTAGATTTGGTGACGATGATAGCGCCTTCTTTCAAAAAAGGTCCGATTTGCCTGGCCACTTCATAGACAGCAGATAGGTCAGCATCCCCTTCATCTGTAGAGGGTGTTCCCACGGCAATCAACACCACATCACTTTTTGAGATGGCATCCTTCAACTGAGTTGTGAAAAAAAGGGTACGCTTTCCAAGGCCTTTACGCACCAGCGCCGATAAACCAGGTTCATAAAAAGGAACATGGCCTTTCTCAAGGGCCTGAATTTTTGCAACATCGCGGTCTATACACGTTACAGACCATCCAAAATCAGCAAAGCAGGCTCCTGTGACAAGCCCTACATACCCTGTGCCTACAACTGAGATCTGCATGGTTTAGTTTTCCTCCTTCATCTGTTCACACGCCAGCTGGTGAATCAGCTGGCGTGTTGATGCCCGAAAATCAGGGCGGTTTAAAGCACATCGGATGGTTGCTTCCAGCATGCCTTCTTTATTTCCGCAATCAAGCCGCATTCCTTCAAAGCGAAACCCACAGGTTGGGTGGTCAGATAAAGACGCTGCAATAGCATCCGTCAGCTGAATTTCCCCACCTGCTCCACGATCTTGCTGCGCGAGGTAATCAAAAATTTCAGGCTTGAGAAGATAGCGACCCACGACAGCCCAGGTTGAAGGAGCTTCCTGGGGAGAAGGCTTTTCAACAATATGCTTGAGGGAGATGGTTTGATCCTTCACGTCCAGCGGATCTAGCACACCGTATTTAGAGGTTTCCTCCCGGGGTACATCCATCACGGCCAAAACTTGGGAGCCCGTTTGGGTAAACACATCTATCATCTGCTGCAAGCAGGGCTTTGCCTGGCTTAAGATGAAATCATCCGCTAAAAGCACGGCAAAAGGCTCATCTCCTACCAAAGATCTGGCACACCCCACCGCATGCCCAAGGCCTAGAGGTTCTTGCTGGCGCACATAAGAAACCTGCCCTGGTTTCAGAGAAAGTGAACGAATCACATGCAGAAAATCAGTTTTTCCCTGCTTTTCTAAAAAAATTTCCAGTTCTAATGAGCGATCAAAATGGTCTTCAATGGCTGTTTTTCCACGCCCTGTCACAAAAATCAGCTCTTCAATACCCGAGGCCAACGCTTCCTCAACAGCATATTGAATCAGAGGTTTGTCCAAAAGGGGGAGCATCTCTTTAGGCATGGCTTTGGTAGCAGGAAGAAATCGCGTTCCATATCCCCCAACAGGGAAAACAGCTTTTCGAATAGGTTTTGGCATGGCGTGCCTTGTTTCTTCTTTCATTAAATTTTTTAAAAATCTACACGGGCTTCAGGATAAACGATAACCCATCGACGAAGCAACGGTTTCGTAAGACTTTAATTTCTGCCCGAAAAAGAGAACAAAAAGTGGTGCGCCCGAAGGGATTCGAACCCCTGACCTTTGCCTCCGGAGGGCAACGCTCTATCCAGCTGAGCTACGGGCGCTTTTAGTCTTAGTTTCTTGTTCACCAGAAGCATGCTAAACTGAAAAAACATAAGAATGCTGAAAAAGTGTTCCCATTCTATACGCAACGGGAAAGACTTGCCAAGCGTTTTTTACGTTCAGTCCAACGGGAGGAGGCAAAAACCCATGGGTGAAACACACAAAACAAAGATACATACAACTGAGTCTTCCAAAATTTTTGAAGAAGCATGGGTGGAGGAAGAACACGTGTTTTGTTCAGGAGAAGCCTTAAAAGGACATCCTGGTGTTTACCTTCATATAGGAAAAGAGGGACATGTCGTCTGCCCCTATTGCAGCAAATGTTTCCGCCAAAAAACCCATTCTTGAAAAAGAGTTTAGCTCTTTAAACAGCGCCGATGCCACACGATTTGATACACAGACTTGACTTTCAGCACATCTGTCGGCGTTTCTGCGCTATTATTGTGAAGGGTTCTCACCATAAGCGTATTCGCAGCATGGATGCCGATGAATTGACGAACAGAGAACGTGTTATTTGAATCTTGAACAATCAACGGCATTTGGAGGAATGTTTTTAATTTTCCTGCCGAAACCTCAACACCCGCAATCCAATCACCCTTTTGAAAAAAAGGCTCCATTTCATGGGCTGTAATTGCAAAAGCAATAAATCGCGACCGCGGCCGTTGATAGCAAGCCTGAAGTAGCGCAATTTCTTGAGCTAGATAGTCTTCTTCTCCCAATTTGCTAGAAGGAAGTAGCGTAATTTTCCGAATGGGAGACGGCTCTTCGCCGCGCAACAACCATGCTTGGGTACACCCAATTCCCCGTTGGTGAAAGATTTTTGCTAAAAGATTAGCACCTTTACCTGTTAAAGGAGATACATCATTCTCCCAAGCCTTAAGGGTGCTTTCACTGATGCCCGTTTCTTGGCAAAAAAGCTGACGTGATGAGGCACAAAAAGCTCGGATGGCCCTGAGCCGACTCCCAGGCGTTAAAAATATTTCTTCTTTTTTTTTGGCACACACGGCTCAAAATCCTTACCCTATGGATGCGTATAGGTGACAGCATAAAGGCTAAGGATAAACTTTTTATAAAAACTAGGTCAAATAGACGAAATCAATCGAACAAAAAGACATGGCTTGATTTCTATGAGACATTTTAGTACACTTTAAATAGGCCCCAACGCGAGCAGAGAAACGATGGGGCCCAGCACTACAAAGCTTGACGCCCGTAGACAAAGAACAAGGGAGGCACAAGGGAAGATTAAAAATCTTCCAACTCGTTCTTTGTAAGCCGAGGTTACATTAAAAAATCTATAAAAATCAAGACATTTTTTCGTTTTTTATTCTATTTTTCGTGGGCTTACACAAATAAAAATATTTTTTATTTGTCTATAAAATTATTTCATTAAATAATAAAAAAAATCAATAGTCACTTTTTTAAAAATTTTTCACGAAGACACCCCTCGCGCGATGCCCCGTTTAAAATTTTTTCTGGATTTTGAGTGTGTTCAGGAGGCTTTTTAAGATCCAAACATCTCAATTTTATTCCTCTCTAGGCAAACCGTCTAAATAGATTTTATCTCGTATTTTTTCTGGAATGTCTTTGATATGCCCAGCATTGATCTTGGCGCACATGCCGCTAGGAACCCAAATATAAGCGTTCACTTCTCCACCAATGTTTAAGCCTTTGTGGGGATTGCCAATTCCTACAGAACCGATGCCATCCGCTTCTCCCGCTTTAATCAATCCAACAGATTTATCTGCTGACACGACCCTGCATTGCTCCATCCCTTCAGGAGACGATGCCACAGCCATGCTTGAAATAACAAGAAACGAAACGGCTATCCAATAATTTTGCCACATGCTTTTTTCTCCTCTGATTTTATCAACGAATAGATGAAACATAAAAGGAGAAAGTTAAACGATTCTTGAATTTTTTAAAACTTAGGAAGGTTTTGCGATAGCGCGTTGACGCGCCTCCTTTTTATCATAAAAAATTGTCCCTAGGATAAAAACAAGAAGCAGCACTCCCAGCCCCCACCAAGTCAACATATAGCCAATGTGGTGCTGATAGGTTGATAAACCTTGGCTTTTGAGAAGAGCTCGCTCATCCTCCCCAGGTTGCAAAGCCCGAAGGTAAACCTGCTTGAACGAAGTGCCTGGAAACATCTCCCCAGGCGACAAACGGTACCACGTGTTTTGGGCAGGATCATTTGGTGGTGTAAACAAATTAATTCGCGAAAGGGGAAGTATAACGCCTTCAAGGGGAATGGTTCTGCGAGGACGCTTTAAAAAAGGAAGCCCTGCCATAGTAACCCACCCGCGGTTTACCAAGATAACACGCCCATCGTCTAAACGGAAAGGCGTTACGACATGAACCCCCACGCGCCCCTTCTCTACACGGGCTTGCAAATGCTTTTCTTCAAGGTGTAAAAAATGACCTTTTAGCCGAGCTTTCCGGAATACAAACTGAAGGTCTTGGGAGAGCTCTTCCCCATAGACAGGAGCTTGAGAGAGTTGAGTCTGCAAGTGTTCCAGCCTTGCTTTTTTTTCCTCCCAGCGACTATATTGCCAGGCCCCCAGGCTTATCAAGATCAGCTCTATCACAAGCCCTAGCCAGATCAATGGATTTTTCAGGGAAATACCCTGGGAAAAAGCCACCTAGCCTTGCCCCCACCAGTAAATCGATACAAATAAGAAAAGCCATACAACGTCGACAAAGTGCCAATACCACGCAGCAGCCTCAAACCCAACGTGATGGGTTTCAGAAAATTGACCACGGGATGCTTGCTTATAGCAAACGCCTAAGAAAATGGTGCCGATCAACACATGGACCCCGTGAAACCCTGTGGCCATATAAAACGTTGAGCTGTAAATGCTTCCCTTAAAAGGAAAGCCAGCGTGGACATATTCATAAGCCTGCACCCCCAAAAAAAGTACGCCCAACATAATGGTCAATCCAAGCCCTTGGGTGACTTCTTTATAACGCTTTTCCAACAGCGCTTGATGGGCCCAGGTGACAGTAGTGCCCGAAAGCAGCAACAAAAGCGTGTTTAAATAGGGCAGATCAAACGGATCAATGGGTTTGATCTGTTTGGGAGGCCACATCTTCCCGATGGCTTCAGACGGAAAAAGGCTTGCGTCAAAAAAAGCCCAGAAAAAAGCTGCAAAAAACATCACCTCTGAGGCGATAAACAAAACCACCCCAACCCGTAACCCCTTTTGAACAACGGGCGTGTGATAAGTTGCCGTTGACTCTTTCAAAACATCTCGCCACCATCCCCAAGCTGTCATCAGCACCAGCGTTACACCAATCCCCAACACAAAAAATTCGTGGTGGTGCATGTATAAAATGAGCCCCAAGGCCAGCATAAATGCTGCCAAGGATCCCATAACAGGCCATGGACTTGGGTCTACCAAGTGGTAGGGATGCTTTTGTTTTGGATGTAGCGTGGACGCCATGGAGCTGCCTCCTGCCAGGTTATCATTGTCTTTCATCGACAAAGATTGTAGCACACGCAACACAAAAAATGCATCTAGAAAAAGATCTGCTTCAATGGGCTGCGCCACTATGGATGAAGGCGTTTAGATTCTTTTTAATTTTTTCTTAAAAACTTTGCTCCTAAACTAGAATTAAATCGTTTTTTAACAAGGGGTTAGATTTATGAAAAAAATCTTGAACATGATTATCGCGCTATTAGGCAGTGTCGCCCTAAGCCCCGAACTCTATGCGGCAACGACAGACACAGCCGTGACAGAAGCTGGACGCCCTGCGGTTGCTCTCCATAACGCTGATGGAACCCGCCCCCGAATTTCTTTTCAACCCATCAGCGGTGCTTTTCAAGGGGATTATACTCTTGTTCAAATAACCGAAAACAATGAACGCATTCCCATCCTTAAATTCACTATCGACAAAAAACAAATCACCGAAGTGAAAGCCCTTTTAGAGGGTGAAACAGATGAAGGCATAAGCCTGGCAAAAGACGGCATTTGGCGACTTAACAGAGATCAACAGACCCCCGAAAACCCAAAGGGAACCAAGATTAAACCAGGAAATCTTGCTTTCGTGCTGATGGTGAATGAAAAATTTGGTATCCCCTTAAGCTTGGGTCCAAAGGCATGGTCCAACCAACGGACGTCAGAAGGAAAAGCAGAAAAACTAGATGCTCTCAATTTTGATTTGAACAGCAAAAATGTTTTGGTTAAATATGCCCCAATGGATGAGGTGGCCCCCCCTTCCGCAACAGCACTTTTCTTTGATCGCCAAGCTTATGGATTTTTAGATAACGCCCCCCTCCTGCAAAAAACAGCCCAGGCAATCGAGGGATATCAAAGCTTTCTTTCACAAAGAAGCCAATACATGGCCAACGATGCAGGGAGTGTCACGTTTTCTGCCACACTTGACGCAAGAAAGATGTTTCTTTTTAGTTTAGCCAAAGGCTATCTCCAAAATCTGTTTAAAGAAGCAGCCAACCAGGCTTTTTTAACTCTATTTATAACCATGCTAGACCCAGAACTTAAAAAATTGGCAGGGTCTTTGGTTTCTTGGCTCCAAGAAGCAACGGTTTCAGGTCAGCGTATCCTAACCGAAACTGAAAAAAACACGTTTGTCGAAACCATCTTTAGCGCGTTAAAAACCCTCCAAACAGAAATGACTCAAACAACCAGGATCACCCCCCAAAAGCCTGCTGTCATTGAAACGCCACCTTCTGCGCCTCAAACCCAACCAGCAAAAGCGGTGAAGCCTACCAACAAGGTTCAAGAGCTCAAAAACCTGTTCGAAGGGAAAAAGTAAAGCATAAAAGATCTCCTCCCAAAATTAACCATGGCTGATTCCCCCTTCTAGGCCGCTTGGGAAAAGGGATCAGCCTCCTCTTTCAAAGGAAGACGACTTGCTTGGAGGTTGGGCCTGTCCAATTCTTCAAAATAGTTGATTGCCCAATGAAACGCAACGGTGGTTGGCAGCATAATAAACCAAAGCCCAAAATTTCCAAACCACGACGTCAAATACACAAGCCCGAAAGAGGTTGTAATGTACATCAAAGCTGATGCTGTCGCATAAATTAAACTTACAGACATAACCCGTTTCAAAACTGGGAAATGCGCGTAAAAAATTGAGAAAGCAGGAAACCCTGAAGAAAAAGTAACAATGCACACTTGTAGCCAAAAAAGTGTAAGCCCATCGGTAAAATAATTTAAAACAAAGGGAGATATTAACGTTAAAAAGTAATAAACGAATATGTTGAATTTAACAATCTTCAAAGGATAAATACGATAGCTGAGAAAAACAAATAAAACAGATGTTGCAAATTGCAGAATTGAAACAAAAAAGTTCTGCTGTATGACATCTTGAGAATTATAATGGCAAATATTTTTTAATATATCGGAACAAAATATATAAGAAAAATAAAAACTAAGCGGCATAGATGCATAAATAAACAAGAGCGCAACAATTGTTTTTTTATCTGTTTTTTTTTGCTCAAAAGTTTTTTCTGTTTTAAGATTTTCCTCCTTCTTTTTTTTCATTTGAAGAAATTCTGGGGTTTCTCGAAGCCTGGTACGCGCAACAGACCCTACCACGGCAATACCTGCTCCTATCGCAAAAGCTACCCGCCAGTTAAACGTAAAATAAAGCACAAGGTTGCTGATTCCCAAAGCCATCATGCCACCTAAATCAGCAAAGGCAACAACTGAAGCTACCACGAAATAACGAGTAGGCGGTTTGGTAATTTCCGTTAAATAGATTTCTGCTCCAATGATCTCCCCAAGAGACGAAACGCCCTGCAACATCCGGCAAATAGTTATACCCCATGCTGCTAAAATGCCAACTTCTGCGTAAGTCGGCAGACTAGCCATCATGATACACGAAACTGCCATCATGGAAGTGGTAAACACAACGGTTGTTTTTCTCCCAAAAGTATCCCCTATGTATCCAAAAAAAAGAGCGCCACAAGGCCTTAACACGTAGGTTGAACAAAACGCCAGTGCTGACAGCAAAGACGCTGTAAAAGGGTCTGTTTTAGGGAAAAAAAGCTCGTTTAAAAGGACCGCCATGTGCACATAGAGCATCAAGTCAAAATATTCCAGAAATGTCCCGATCTGCAAAAGCCCTGCTGCTTCTTTCTGCTCACGGCTGAGGATTGAAAAAAAACCCATTGAGAAAGCCTCCTTTTTTTGTTTTTATTGATTAGAGACCCCTAGGCTGCCTTAGAAAGAAGGTCTACCCTTTTTTCCAAAGGAAAGCTGCCTTTTTCAAGATTAGATTTATCCAATTCTTCAAAATGGTTGATAGCCCAATGAAACGCAACGGTCGTTGGCAGCATAATCAACCAAAGCCCAAAATTTCCAAACCACGACGTGAGATACACAAGGCCGAAAGAGGTGACGATAAACATCAACGTTCCTGAAACCGCGTAAATAAAACTTACGGATGTAACGCGTTTTAAAACTGGAAAATAGCTGTAGAAAATTGAGAAAGCAGGAAACCCTGAAAAAAAGATAACCACGCCTATTTGCAACCAAAAAAGTGTGAACCCATTAGCAAGGTAATTTAATACAAAAGGAGCTCCCAAAACCAAAAAATAATAGATAAAAAGATTAAATTTTACAATTTTCAAAGGGTAAATTCGATAACTGAGAAAAACAAGAACAACAGAAATGATAAATTGAAGAATTGAAACAAAGAAACTTTGCTGAATCACTTCTTCAGAAGTATAACTGCAAGTTTCTTTTAAAAATTCAGCGCAAAAAATGTAAGAAAAGTAAAAACCTAAAGGCACAGAAATAAAAATAAATAAAAGCGCAAAAATTGTTTTTTTATCTATTTTTTTTTGCTCAAAAGTTTTTTTTGTTTTAAGATTTTCTTCTCTCTCTTGTTTCGTTTTGAGAAATTCTGGCGTCTCTCGAAGCCTTGTGCGGGCGATAGATCCTACCATAGCAATGCCTGCCCCAATCCAAAAAGCTACCCGCCAGTTAAACGTAAAATAAAGCACAAGGTTGCTGATTCCCAAAGCTATCATGCTACCTAAATCAGCAAAGGCGCTTACCGCTGCAACAACAGGGTAACGCACAGGTAATGTCGTGCTTTCTGTTAAGTAAACCTCTGCAGAAACAATCTCTCCAAGGGAAGAAAGCCCCTGTAACACGCGACAGAGAGTTATACCCCATGCTGCTAAAATACCAACTTCTGCATAGGTGGGGAGATTAGCGATAATGATACACGAAACTGCCATCATGGAAGTTGTAAACACAACAGTTGTTTTTCTCCCAAAGGTATCCCCAATATATCCAAAAAAAAGAGCACCAAAAGGCCTTAACACGTAGGTTGAACAAAACGCCAGTGCTGACAGCAAAGACGCTGTAAAAGGGTCTGTTTTAGGGAAAAAAAGCTCGTTTAAAAGGACCGCCATGTGCACATAGAGCATCAAATCAAAATATTCTAGGAAAGTCCCGATCTGTAAAAGCCCTGCCGCTTCTTTCTGCTCACGGCTGAGGGTTGAAAAAAAGCCCATTGAAAAAGCCCTCCCTTTTTTTGTTTTTATTGATTCGAGCCCCCTAGATTGGAGACCCCTAGGCTGCCTTAGAAAGAAGGTCTACACTTTTTTCCAAAGGAAAGCTGCCTTTTTCAAGATTAGGTTTATCCAATTTTTCAAAATGGTTGATGGCCCAGGTAAACGCAGCCATCACCGGAACCATAATCACCCAAAGACCAAAATCTCCAAACCAGGACGTTAAATACACAAGCCCGAAGGAGGTGACGATATACATCATGGCTCGGGAGATCGCATAGATAAAGCTGACCGAAGTAATCCGTTTTAAGACCGGAAAATGAGCATAAAAGATAGCGTAGGCTGGAAACCCTGATGAAAAAATAGCCACACAAGCCTGCACCCAAAAAAGCTGTGTTCCGCTCGTGATCTGGCTTAATAAAAAAGGACAGATTAACGTGATGAAATAAGCTGTTCGTAGGTTAAATTTAACAATCTTTAAAGGGTAAATTTTGTAGCTTAGGAACACAACGATCGAAGAGGTACAAAACTGGAGCATGGAAACGAATAGATTTTGTTGAATAACCTCCTCAGCCGTATAACGAAAAACGGTTTTGAGTATTTGAGCACAATGGATGTAGGAAAAATAAAAGCTGATAGGCCAAAAACAAAAAATAAATAGAAGGGCAAGCATGGTTTTTTTATCTATTTTTTCTTGTTCAATAGTTAATTTTTTTTGAAGCTGCTCTGTTTTATGCTGTTTCATCTTAAGAAACTCTGGCGTTTCCCGAAGTCTGCTACGGGCAAAAGCGCCCACCATGGCAATCCCCGCCCCTATCCAAAAAGCCACGCGCCAGTTAAGCGTAAAGACCAACACGATATTTGCGATGCCCAAGGCGATCATAGAGCCAAATTCTGAAAAAAACCGAACGCTCGCCACAACGGGATAGCGTGCAGGGGGTTTCGTAATTTCTGTCAGATAAACTTCTGCTCCAATAATTTCACCTAAAGAAGAAATTCCTTGGATAGCCCGACAGAGTGTAATTCCCCAGGCAGCTAAAACCCCAATTTCTGCATAGGTGGGAAGGTTGGCCATCAAAATACAAGAAACAGCCATGAGCGAAGTCGTAAGGGTAACCGTCTGTTTGCGACCAATGGTGTCTCCAATATAGCCAAAAAGCAAGGCTCCAAAAGGCCTTAACACATAGGTTGAACAAAACGCAAAAGCGGAAATTAGAGACGCTGTAAAGGCGTCCGTTTTAGGGAAAAAAATCTCGTTTAACAACACTGCTAAATGCACATAGAGCATCAGGTCAAAATATTCTAGAAAAGTCCCGATCTGCAAAAGCCCTGCCGCTTCTTTCTGCTCACGGTTAAGGGTTGAAAAAAAGCCCATTGAGAAATCCTTCCTTTTTTTGCTTACTTATTGAACAAAAAAAACAATTAGTCAAATTTATTTTTAAAATAATCCGGGTTGCTCGCAAAAAATAGTAGGATTACGTTTTAGCCCGGGGGTGTGCACTTTCGTAAACCTTCATCAACTGCTGGGCATCTACATGGGTGTAGGTCTGGGTTGATTTAAGGGATGCATGCCCCAAAAGCTCTTGGATATGACGCAGGTCAGCCCCTGCGCCCAACAAGTGAGACGCAAAGCTATGGCGAAGGCTGTGGGGCGTTGTTTGGGGCGGAAGCCCAAGCAGCGCGCGCTGCTGTTGAACGGCTTTTTGAACAGCTCTTGGTGCTAAACGCTTTCCCCGGCTGCTCCAAAACAGGGGAGACGCATCTGCGCCAGGATAGGGACAGATCTCTTGGTAAGCTTGGATTTTTTCAAAAACTTGAGGTAGCACAGGCACCAAGCGCTCCCGCCCTCCCTTACCTAACAGATGAATATTAAAACCGTCGTTATAATGCCTTGGGATAGCACTTTGGTTGAGCCCAAGGGCCTCTGAAATCCGAATACCACATCCATAAAGCAAGAAAAAAATGGCTAAATCCCGTTTGTTTTCCCAAGACTCTTCCGCCGTCCCCGCGCCGCTTAGTAGGGTCAAGGCTTGTTTATGGGTAAGAGCTCGGGGAAGCTTTTTTGCATAACGTGGGGAGCGCACATCGTAAACCGTTGAAGAAACTTTAAGGTCTGAGCGTTGGAAGAAATCAAACAACGTTCGAAAGGTAGAAAGCGCGCGAGCATTTGAGCGCGCCTGGGTGCCACGACGGAGCTGATCTGCCATAAAAGCCCTAAGAACTGTGCGGTCTAGATCTAACAGGTAAGAAAGGGAAACAGGGCCGCCTGTATAGGGAACTAAGAATTGAAAAAGATCTTTTATATCAAACAGGTAAGAAAAAACGGTATGAAGAGACAAACGGCGTTCATTCTTTAACCACTGAACAAATCGGAAAATTAAACCATCCAGAGGTGGCGAACAAAGCTCACGGAAAAGCTCTAAATGCTTTGAAAGAAGGACTTCTTTGGTTGGCCCCATGGGTACGTATGCGCCTCTATTCTGTGCCTAAATTCCTCGGCTCAAAGAATTTTTTAAATTTTTTAAAACCGTCCGGGCCAATAACCACAACAACCCGATCGTAAGGGTGAAGCGTCAATTCAAGGGATGCAAAAATCACGGTGTTCTGCCTAACAACCGCCAAAACCTCAAGGTCTTTGTGTTGGTTCAGTTCATGGACACCAATCCCCGAAGCATAACACGTTGCCGCAACTTCTGTTTCAACAATTTCACCTTGGCTGTCCCCTAAGGGATAAATGGCGTGGATATAGTGGCGTCGCACCCTTTGCAAAATGGTTGCGATGGTAATGGTCGAGGGAATCAAAATTTTATCAACCCCCAAGGAGTGGACCAGATGAACATAACCTCGACGGTTCACCAAAGCGATTGTGCGCTTGGCTCCATGGCGTTTAGCAAGGAGAGACGCAAGGATGTTGGTCTTATCATCATTGGTTACCGCCACCACGGTATCAACGTTCTCTAAACCTGCTTCTTGCAGAAGAGTCGTATCCAGACCATCTCCTTGGAGGACGAGGGTTTTGTCGAGCTGACTAACAAGAAATCTGGAGCGCTCTTTCTGGAGCTCAATCACACTGCAGGAGAGGTGAGGAGAAAACTGCTCAATCTCTTCGGCCAGCTTGAGCCCTATTTTACCGCCCCCAACAATCAAGAGCCTTCGTGCAATTTCCTCCGCATACCCCAATGCAGTCATCACTTCTTGGGCCTGAACTGTTTTGGTCAGGATGAAAATCTCATCTCCAAGGGTAATCTCATCCTTCGGAGAAACAGAGAGCATCGCACGATTGCGAAAAATCCGGAAAATACGCATCGACAAATGGGGGAAGAGCGCTTCTAATCGTTCAATAGGTGTATAGAGCACAGGGCTATTGGGAAGAATTTTAATACCCAGAACCTGAAACAGCCCATCTGCAAAGGACATCACTTCAAAAGCATGGGGAATCTGCAAATGCCGGTGGATAGATTTAGCGACCTCTGCCTCAGGGGAAATCAAGACATCCACAGGGAAATGTTCAGGACTCAAGAATTGGGCCATCTCGGGTTTGAAGTAATGAGCATGACGAATTTGGGCAATTTTAAGTTGGGTCTTAAAAAGAGAGTGTGCAATTTGACACGCGACAATATTGCTTTCATCTGAATCCGTCACCGCGATAAGGATAGAAGATTGAGAAAGACCTGCCAGCTTCAAAACCTCTGGATCAGAAGGGTTGCCATGGACCGTTTGGATATCGACATGTTCTGAAACATCATGGAGCGTTTGTACAAAATTATCGATAAGCGCAACGTCATATTCTTCACTTAAGTATTGGGCAATGCTGAAACCTACATGCCCTCCTCCGCAGATTATAACCTTCATGCCGCCACCTTGTTCAAATAATCTTCGGAGAAAGTCTAGCAAATCTTTCAAAAAAATTAAATCCCCTTCTAGAACCTGTCTTCACAATTTAAATATTTTTCAAATGCCTAGACTCGTGGGATGGAAGATTTTAATGCGCGTAAATTAAGCTCCGATGCTCAAAAATTACTCCGTCGTCAGGCGGTTAAAACGGTTTTGGAGAAACGGATGAGTCAGCAGCAGGCGGCTGAATTTTTCGGCGTCTCACGCTATTCAATCATCAAATGGGTTAAGGCTTATAAGTCTTCAGGTACAGATGCTCTGGCTGCAAAACCTCAAGGTCGCCCCAA
>JBOFRK010000121.1:0-5904 GCA_051650945.1 Alphaproteobacteria bacterium | reverse complement strand
ATGGCCATTTCACCGTGGGGGTGGTATTTACCCAACACCTCTCCCAAAACGCGAGCAGATTTTCTGAAAGGTTTATTATGTTCAAACCCAAGGTCCATCATGGCATAGAGAATCCGGCGATGCACAGGCTTTAAACCGTCTCGCACATCTGGAAGCGCACGGCTGACGATCACGCTCATGGCGTAATCTAAGTAAGAGCGCTTCATCTCCTCTTCAACCGTAATTTGTACAACTTCAGATGTGTTCACTGATGCGCTCACGGGCTTCCTACCTCACTCTTGGTATGATTCAGGGCTATTTTTCCTGCCAGCAGAGTCTAACTATTCGCTGGAATGAACGCAACTAAAAAACAGCCTTAAGCTTTTTTAAAATAAATTGCTTTAATTTCAATAAGATAAGACATTGGCAACAAAAAAGAGGGAGCTCACACCATGAAGACATCTATGTTAACACTCGCAGCAATTTTGGGGATTTCTCAAGGGTACGCGGCGGGAGGTCAATACACAGGAGACCCATTATTAGATAAAAAATCTTCTGAAGAGAAGCGTTTTTCACACCCCGATTTTAGGCAAAGCGAACGTGGAGACCCTTCAGAAGACCGAGTTTGGGAACATTCCACGGAGTTAAAAAACAAACTCGAACCCCACAAACTTCCTGAAAATTTCTCAGAATTTGAAAAATTAGAAGAAGCAACCCAAAAACACAATGAAAAAAGCTACTACGACAGCTCTAAAGAAGATCGTGGGGACCCCTTGAGAGGAGCCTGGATTGATGGCGAAAATGAAGAAGATAGCCTCAGGAAATCTGGGATTTGGGATCGGGAAACAGGGCAAAAAGCCCCGCAAGATGCACCCCAACTTTTAAGCGCCCCCGAGGCGGCTGTTTCGCCATCAACACTTCCTGAAACGCCTACACCACAAAAGTCAGAAGAAACATCACCTTCCTTGAAAAAAACCATCCGAAATGCGGGAGAGTGGCCTATCCTAACCAATCCAACGGAAAAATAAAAAATGAAAAAATTAAATCAGTTGAAGAAAAGCCTGTTGGCGCTTTCGCTCATGACAGGGCTCAGTGCCGGACACGCCAAAGCTGAGGACCTTTCTTCTATTGAGGCTCAATTCAAGCGTACAACCCCCCAGACAAAAGCAGAGCAACATTACTCATACTTGTTAAGTCTCAGCTTATTCCCGGACGATTTATCCTCTGAGGATATTCGAAAGATTTGGGATGCCATTGAAAAACAATTTACTCAAGAAGACAAAGCTCTTCTCGGCACATTCTTAAATCTTCCCTATAAAGAGTTATACAAAGGGTTGGCAAGAATGGCAAGTTTCAGTCCAAATTTTATGAAAAAGCTATTACAAGAACAAATTGTGCCAAAATTTCCAAAAAAGAATATTAAAATGGCTAGCATAATCTGGGAGTCTAAGGAAGTAATTCAGGTTGACCCCAACGGGTTTAAATCATTCATTGCCTATTTTCCACCAAATTTGGAAAAACTTTACCTGGTTAATACGTTCCTTGGGGATGAGATGCTCAAGATGCTTGCGCCCAAGCTTAACAAAAGCCCTCTAAAAGAACTTGAGCTGCCAAACATTGGGATAACTTCCGAAACAGCTAAGAATATTATTGAAAATATCCCTCCAACCCTAGAATTTCTTGTTCTAGATGGGGCAAATTTGGGAGGTATACTAGGCACCCTTGGGCTGGGGACGAAACCAAATCTGAAATATCTTTCCCTAAAAAGGTGCAAGCTAACCAATACAGATATTCAGAATTTTGCAACACAATTCTCAGGAAAAAATTTGAAAGCCCTCGTGTTATCGCATAATTATAGCATCTCTGACCAAAGCACCGCGTCCATCGAAACTTTGATTAAAAAAAATTCGCTTGAGGCACTCGCATTGAACGACACATCCTTGACAGGTGCAGGACTTAAAACACTGAGCTCTGCCATTCAAACAAGCAAGCTTAGGCACTTAGACTTAAGAAATTTAAGACAAATGGGGGAAGAAGAGAGGAAAATTCTGATCGATATCATAAAAAATAGTAAGCTTGAAAGTCTGTCGCTCAATATCAATATCACAAGCGCAGAAGCCCTCCCTATCATAGAGGCTATCCAAGCTAGTAACCTAGCTCACATTTCATTTCATGAGAAATCTAAATTTAGCATTCCCGAAAGTGTAAAAAATAAAGACGGAAACCCAGTGAAATTTTCATTCTTTCGATAGACACTTGTTTAACATCAGCTTTTCTTATGAAGCATCGCAAACATGGATTGGGGAATCACGCGGCCCTGGCCCTCTTCCTGAATCGCCAGGTCGCCGCTGTTGATCTCAACCTCAGTGTGGTGGCACACCCGAGAAGCCACGTCCGCCAGCAATTCTTTGAGCGCTGTGTGAGAAAGCCGGAGGGCATAGGTGTTGAGGATCAACCAACCGCCAACCTCCAGCAAAGGAAGGCAATGCTCCAATAGCTGCGGAAGATGGTAGAATAAATCCCACACCTCCTTCCCAGGCCCGCGCCCAAATTTAGGGGGATCCAGCAAAATGAGGTGGTAGGTTTTTCCGCGACGGCCTTCCCGGGCTGCAAACTTCATAGCATCCTCGCAAATCCAGCGAATGGGTGCATCCTCCAACCTCGACAATCTTTGGTTTTCAATGGCCCAGCCGATAGCCTTTTCAGAAGCATCTACGTGGGTCACCCGGGCGCCTTGGGCAGCAGCCACCAAAGAGGCCATCCCCGTGTAAGCAAAAAGGTTTAGCACAGAAGCTTCAGGAATATTTTTTAAAAATGCCTCAATAAAACGCCAATGGGGAAGCTGTTCTGGGAAATAGCCCACATGCCGAAAGGAGGTAAATTTTCCCCAAAGCGCCAAATTTTGATAGCTGACACACCAGGGCTCCAAGCGATCTCCCTCTAAAAAGCGCCAATTCCCCTCTTCCTCAGCCCCTGTAAAGCTGGCATCTGCCTGCTCCCACACGGATTCGGACAGGCGCGGCATCCACATAGCCTGGGGTTCTGGCCTGTTCACCGTATAAGCTTTGAAACGCTCAAGCTTTCGACCATAGCCGCTGTCTAAAAGGGCATAGTCTCCCCACCCTTGCGCTAGAAAGGTTTTGGAAACAAGGTGGGGGAGCGATTCAAGCAACATAAAAAAATTCCTAAATAAAAAGTTTATGACCCACTTTGGCAGATGAAAACACCCGTGACAAGGGGTGGTTTTTCAGGTAGAAAGAAGGAGTTTTAGACGAAGTGCTTAAGTCAAGGGGCGCTTAGCTCAGCGGGAGAGCACTGCCTTCACACGGCAGGGGCCACTGGTTCAATCCCAGTAGCGCCCACCATTTAATTTTGTCCTTCGTTTGATGTTGTGCTTTTTGAAACCTAATTTATAGAGGATTTGGGTGCCTTTCCCTGTATCTGTTATTATTTTAGCCGCGGGCCTTGGGACCCGCATGCAGTCTAACCATCCAAAGGTGATGCACTCCGTTGGTGGAAGACCGATGCTGAGCAGCGTCCTTGAGCTGACGAAGGGTCTGGACGCAGCGCGAACCATCGTCGTTGCGTCTCCTGAAAATCAAGCAGAGCTTCACCGAGCCTTCCCCGATGTGGCTTTTGCGATTCAAGAAAAACCTTTTGGAACAGGACACGCCGTTCGTGTTGGCGTGGAGGCGCTGTCTGCGCAACTGCAAAACCCTTTTGACGAAGATATTTTGGTGCTGTGCGGTGATGCCCCTTTGGTTCCCCTGGCGTGCCTCCAAGAGATGCGAGCCATCAAAGCCAAAACCCAGGCCGCCGTAGTGGTGCTTGCGATGTCTCCCCCTGATCCAAAAGCTTATGGTCGCTTGAGGCTTGGGAAAACAGGCGACGTGCTTGAGATTATCGAAGCCAAAGATGTTGCAGACCGAGACCTGACATTAACCTCCCAAAAGCCCCTTTGTAACGCAGGGGTGCTGCTGTTAGACGGCAAGGCAGCGCTCCCCCTTTTAAAGAAGCTGACACCCAACAACCGCGCCCAGGAATATTACCTCACGGACGTAGTGACGCTTGCGGTTGAAGCGGGCCTGGGCTGCCGTTATGTGAAAGGACCCTGGGAAAGCTTGCTGGGGGTCAACAGCCGGGAAGACCTTGCTTTGGTGGAAGCCGTCTTCCAGCAACAGGCGCGTACCAAGCTGATGGCCCAAGGCGTAACCTTGGTGGACCCTTCCACCGTTTATCTTTCTTTTGATACAGTTGCAGAAAAAGATGTCACTATTCACCCCTTTGTAACGATTGGCCCTGGGGTCATTTTGGGCGAGGGGGCGGAGGTTTTTTCTTTTTCCCATCTTTCCCAAGCAACCTTGGGAGCCCATACGAAAGTGGGGCCCTTTTGTCGCCTACGCGACAGGGTAGAGCTCTATGAGCGTGTAGAGGTTGGAAATTTTGTGGAAATTAAAGAAAGCGTTTTGAAAGCCGGAAGCAAGGCGAAGCATCTTTCTTATGTGGGGAATAGCACCATCGGCGCAAAGACGAACATTGGCGCGGGCGCCGTCACCTGCAACTATGACGGCCATGGAAAACATGCCACCTACATTGGAGATAACGTGATGGTGGGGGCCAACACGTCCCTCATCGCCCCCCTCACCATTGGGGATGGAGCCTTGATTGGTGCAGGAAGCACCCTCACCCAGGGAGTTCCTCCCCATGCTTTAGCCGTTTCACGGAATGAGCAAAAGACGATCCCAGAAGGCGCAAAACGCTTTCATCGAAAAAAGAAAATTTAAATGGTTTTTTAAAAATCAGAGTTCAAGCGGAGAAACGTGGATGTGTGGCATTATTGGAATTGTAAGCGAGGAAAACGCCGTGCCCCTTTTGATGGAGGCACTTCAACGGCTGGAATACCGCGGCTATGATTCTATGGGTATCGCAACCCTCCAGGAGGAGCAAATCCAACGACGCCGCAGCGTAGGCAAGTTCACCAAGCTTGCAGAGGAGGTCAAACGGCAGCCCCTTTCCGGCAGCCTCGGCATGGGACACACGCGCTGGGCCACCCACGGTGTTCCCTCTCAAGCCAATGCCCACCCCCACAGCGATGGCAGGGTGGCCGTTGTCCACAATGGCATCATTGAAAATTTTCAGCCATTAAAAGACGGGTTGCTTCAAGAAGGCGTCGTGTTTGAAAGCGAAACAGACACCGAGGTGGTGGTTCATCTTTTTTCCCGGGAGCTAGCTGCAGGAAAGACCCCTGAACAAGCAGCTGCCATCGTTTTCCCCAAACTGGAAGGTGCTTTTGCCCTGGCCATCTTCTGCCAAGCCTTCCCTAATTTGATGATGGTAGGACGGCGTGGAAAAAGCCCCCTTGCGGTTGGGGTTGCCTCAGAGGGGACATCCGTTTACGCGGGTTCAGACGCCATCGCCCTTGCGGGGCTTGCAGACCAACTTGCTTATCTGGAAGATGGCGATTGGGGTATGTTGACCCCAGGATCTGTCAAGCTTTATACCCTTGAAGGTGAGCCAGCCAACCGCGCCTTTATTTCCAACCCCATTCAGCCAAGCACGATTACCCGCCAAGACTACCCCCATTTCATGCTGAAGGAGATCCATGAGCAGCCCCACGTGCTGGACCGTGTTTATCGGGAATTTGTTACACCCAACCGACAGTGGCGCTTCCCCCATTTTCCTTGGGAGGCTTCAGCTCTTTCTCGCCTCACCCTCACCGCCTGTGGGACGGCTTTTTATGCAGGGTTTGTCGCAAAATATTGGTTTGAAACCCATGGGCGCCTTTCGGTTGATCTGGATGTTGCGTCTGAATTTAGGTATCGCTGCCCTCCCCTCCCAGAAGGTGGGGTTACCTGTGTTGTGTCCCAATCCGGAGAGACGACAGACACCCTGGGCGCTCTCGAATATGCCCAGAGCCAAGGCCAG
>JBOFRK010000120.1:0-5113 GCA_051650945.1 Alphaproteobacteria bacterium | reverse complement strand
CTTAGAAGCATCTTTAATTGACTCCGTTTTAGACGCCGTCACATCTTTTATCAATTTGCTGGCTGTACGAGCAGCGCTTCAGCCTGCAGACCTGTGCCACCGGTTTGGTCACGGGAAAGCAGAATCCATCGCGGGGCTTATCCAAGCCTTGCTCATCGCTTTGTCAGCATGCTGGCTGTTGAGCCAAGTGATGGAGCGCTTCCTTCATCCTCAACCTATTCAAAAAACAGATGTAGGCCTTGTGGTGACCGGCATTGCTTTTGTGTTGACGGCATTCCTTATCCTTTATCAAAATTACGTCATCCGACGCACCCGCAGCACCGCCATCGCAGCAGATAAATTGCATTATTTTAGTGATTTGCTGACAAATGCTTCCATTATGGCTTCGCTGGTCATTACAGCTCTTTTTTCTTGGTTTTGGTTGGATGCGGTTTTAGGCGGCATGATTGCGCTCTACATTTTAAAGACTTCCTGGGAGATTGGTTGTGAATCTGTCCATGTTCTGATGGACCATGAGCTGGATGAAACCCAACGGCAGAAGATTCTTCAACTCATCTTCCAGTTTCCCGCAGTTCAAGGGGTTCAAGAATTGCGCACCCGAAGCTCAGGTGTTCATAAATTTATCCAAGGACACCTTTTGTTTGAACCTACTTGCCCCTTTGAAATCATTGCCCAATCCCTTGGATCAATCACAGATGCCTTATTGCAGGCCTACCCAGAAGCTGACATCATCCTGCAACCCATCGCCCCTTCCCAGCAAAAATCTACGCTGATTCATCCTCCCGCTTCCCAGGGACATTCTTAATTTTCTTAAAGGAGATCTTTTACACGTGCTGTCCCAAGCTTTTTTACACACGTCCTACGGACACACCCTGGCTTATCAGGCTTGGAAGGGGGATGCTGCCACGCCTGGCATCTTATTTTTGGGTGGCTATCGATCTGACATGGAAGGCACTAAAGCAAAATTTTTGATGCAGTGGGCTCAAGAGCAGAACCGTTCGTGCGTGGTGTTTGATTACACAGGCCATGGAAGCTCTTCTGGAAACTTTGAAACTTGCACCCTTTCTGATTGGCTGCGGGATGCTGCTTATGTTTTAGAGCACTTAACCCAGGGGCCTCAGGTGCTGATCGGCTCCAGCATGGGGGGGTGGCTGATGCTGTTGCTAGCCCGCCGTTATCCAGAACGGTTTCAAGGGCTTATCGGGATTGCATGCGCCCCTGATTTTACCCAAGAACTGTTGGAGAAAAATTTAACCCCTGCTGAGCGGGAAATCCTTGAGCGAGAGGGAAGCGTCCAGATGGGTTCAGGCCCTTTTTCCTACCCTATTTTCAAACATTTCCTGGAAGATGCCAGGAAACACCTCATTTTAAATCAGCCCTTGACCTTCCAAGCTCCACTACATCTATTGCATGGAACAGAGGATGAGAGAATTTCTCACGCTTACTCCCAACAGTTGATGGAGCAGATAGAAGCACCTTTGATAGCTCTTCACTTAATCCAAAAAGGTGATCATCGGTTACACGAGCCCCCTCACCTAAACTTACTGAGGGGCTTAATTCAGACGTTGTAGAAAAGGATCATCCAGCGCTCTCTTGAAAAGCAGCGCCAGGTATGCCAGACTTCAAATCAAAAAAGGAACAATGATTGTCTAAGACTTGTGTGTGCCATGGCTAAACCTGCGATTCGCTTTGTGTGTCAAACTTGCGGCACTTTGGCGTTAAAATGGATGGGACGTTGTGAGGCTTGCGAGGGTTGGAATACCTTTGTGGAAGAAACCGTTTCTTCTTCCAAAGCTTCTAAAGCTGGCGCCGGCAGGCTTGAATTTGCCTCCCTACAAGATACATCTGAAACACCCATCCAGCGGTGGTTAACAGGATGCGGTGAATTTGACCGGGTTTGCGGAGGCGGCCTTGTGCCAGGTTCTGTGATTTTGGTGGGGGGAGACCCAGGTATCGGAAAATCAACCCTCCTCTTACAGATGGTGGCAGCCCTCAGCGCTCACGTTTCAACGGCATACGTTTCAGGGGAAGAAGGTCTTGACCAGATACGGCTGCGAGCCAAGCGACTGGGTCTTTCCCAAGCGTCTGTCTTGCTTGCAGCAGCAACCCAGGTCAGCGACATACGAGAAGCTTTAACCGCAAAGCCCCTGGCAAAGGTGGTGATTATCGACTCCATTCAAACCATGGCCAGCGCTCAGATAGAGTCAGCCCCCGGAACCGTCAGCCAGATTCGCGCGTGTACCTATGAATTGATCGAACTTGCGAAAAGCCAACAAATCGCCGTCATTTTGGTGGGCCATGTCACCAAGGAGGGGATGATCGCGGGGCCCAGGGTCTTGGAGCATATGGTCGATACCGTACTGTATTTTGAGGGGGAGCGAGGACACCCCTTTCGGTTGCTGCGGGCTGTGAAAAATCGCTTTGGCCCCACGGACGAGATTGGCGTTTTCGACATGACAGAAAGGGGCCTTGAAGAGGTGAAAAACCCTTCCGGGCTTTTCCTGAGCTTTTCCCAAGAAGCCGTGACGGGTTCTTGCATTTTCCCTGGAATTGAAGGCACACGACCTGTCCTGGTTGAAATCCAAGCCCTCGTTTCCACCTCTTTTTTGCCGAGCCCTCGCAGGGCTGTGGTGGGGTGGGACCCCCAACGCCTTTCCATGGTGTTGGCCGTGCTTGAAGCCCGTTGCGGTCTTTCTTTCAGCGGAAAAGACGTATATTTGAATGTCGTCGGAGGCCTTCGGGTGTCAGAGCCCGGAGCAGATCTTGCCGTAGCCTGTGCCTTGGTTTCTTGCTTAAAAAATGAGCCCCTTCCCCGTACGTGGGTCGCTTTCGGAGAGCTCGGTTTGTCTGGAGAGGTTCGCCCCGTCAGCCAAATTGACGCACGCTTAAAAGAAGCGGCCAAGCTGGGCTTTTCAAGGGCTTTTTTGCCGAGATTGCCCCAAAATAAACCGCTCCCCCTTCCCCCGGGTGAGCTTACCCCTTATGCCCTTGGCCATATAAGGGACTTAATGAAATGGTTTCATCATCAAGGAAAACAATCCCATGCCTGAACTTTCTTCCGCCGTTACCGTGACTTCTTTCAATTGGGTTGATGGCGCGCTTATTCTTTTTTGTGCCCTTTCCGCGTTGATCGGTTTTTTCCGAGGCATGACGCGAGAGGTTCTAAGTGTTGCTGCTTGGATTGCGGCTATTATAGGAGCCATTCAAGGTTTTCAGTTCGTTTTGCCCTGGGTTAAACAATGGGTTCAACACCTGCTGTTCGCCCAGCTGATCTCAGGAATCGGTATTTTCCTTATCTTGCTAACCTTGTTTCTGTTGTTCAGCCAGATGGTCTCTCAAAGCATCAAACAAAGCATGTTAGGGGGGGTAGACCGCTCTCTCGGGTTTGTATTTGGGCTGATTCGCGGAGCTTTTTTAATCTGCTTGGGTTATGTCGTTGCATCCTTTGTGTGGGCTCCTGAAAAACACCCTGAATCTTTAAAAACAGCGAAAAGCACACCCTGGATTCGGGAAGGAGCTGATCAATTAAAAAGGCTGATACCGAAAGATTTTCTGACATCTTCATCGACCCTTGGCCGCTCTTTACAGCATCACCTTGAGGAAAAAGAACCTGCTGCGTTCCCCTCCTCTTCTGCAATGGAGCAAACGGTGGAAGCTCTGTCCACCTTCAAACCCCGTTCGGGCTTGGCCCCTTCTTCGCAAAAAAAAGAAAGTGCAGGGACGGGGGCGCTTTAAGAGCGCCTTTCCAAAAAAAATCTCAACAGGAAATTGCAGTCATTGGCCCCTTGCGTCCTTGCATTGGTATCGCTGTCACGGATAAGAAAAACATTGTTGTCCTCCATAAACATTCAATCAATTCTCTTGAGTCGATGAAAGAAATTCTTGAAGCTAACCTGGATTCAAAGAAGAAAGACGATTGGTGCGCCCGCATCTTTACAGCTAAAGATGATTTGGAATGGGAACGTAACAAACGGAGTCTTATGCATGGTGGAAAAAGCCACGCCGGTGCGGTTAAAGACATTAAAGATTTTTTAGAGGCAATGGGCATGAAGAGGAACCAAATCCCCGCTTCGCTTTACCCATTAAGAGCCAATGCTTCCAGCCCGTTATACTACCAAGATGATGAACTGGGCAGGTATGAACTCGCAGAGGTTTGTGTTGCGGTGAATCTTTCCGATCTTTTTGAAACAACTGGTCAGATCAAATTTTTCTCCATAGATCCCTTTGCTGAAGATATTTTCGACTACAAAGGCACGGTACATCACCCCAGAAGAAATGTTTAAAGCACCAACATCTCTTGAACGCCAACAAACACCTGCTTCTTCCCTTCAAGTGTCCCTTATGATGCCATCCCCTCCCTTGCACGGCAGCGGGAAGGAAGGCCTGATGGGTACAGGTATCAGCGCGGAATCAACCAACGACGCATGGATCAAGACGAAGAAGAGCATTATCTGAGGTATTTTGGGAGACCATCCCAAGATGTGATAGATGGGCAAAAACACGTTGGAAATTATGGATATAATACTTTTGGAGTTTTATCCGCTTTAAGCGACATCAGTGAGGGCCCTGGAGGGCTCTCACTTCCCGAATTTTAGATTTATAGTAACCCTTGGATAAATTTGTTACAGTTTTTTGCCTTAAAAGATAGGTTAAGAAACTGCGTCTCTAGAGCGTGCCTTGGAAAAGATATTCCCCTTTTGTTATTCCCGCCTCCTCCTTGTCATTCCCGCGGAGGCGCATGAGTGTCCGGAGAAAAATGAACAATGTCTAAAAAAGGTAGAGCTGCTCTGAGTTTTCAGCTAAAATATGATTTGAAAACTTAACTTTAGCAGGAGCAGCTCTGTGTATAACAATACTATGTTGAGTGAAATTTTAAAATTACTTCCGCGAGAAAAAATTAAAAAAATTGTTGATGAGCACAAGGGGGATCGTTATGCAAAAACATTTAAATCTTGGGATCATCTTGTTGCCATGTCTATGGCACTGTTAACAAAATAATTTGTAAGCCTTAAGAAGAGCCAGTGCGATAAAGCTAAGGAACATCGTGTCGCGTTTATCGAACCGCATGGCGATTCTCTTATTCTCTTTGATTCGGCCCAAAAGCCTTTCAATA
>JBOFRK010000119.1:0-4462 GCA_051650945.1 Alphaproteobacteria bacterium | reverse complement strand
ATACATCTCGCAGGTATATCCAAGACCCAGTAAGGTCTTAGGCGAGGGCTTCATGTCTGCGCCACACCCCAACGACATTCCATTGAAACGAAAGGGCTTATCTGCCAGTTTAAATTGGCTGCTCAGGAAACCTATTTTTCCATAAAATAACGCATGGCCTACAACAAACCCAGGGCGAATGGCAATTTCTGCAGTATTTTTTTTGCGAAACGTTAAGCTATCCAAAGTCGTTTTCTCATTAGAAAGCAGGTAGGTTGCTTCTAGACCCAGATAGAAACGGTTCCACTGTTTACCATAGCCTACAAAAACACCACCATTGATGCCTTTGAGGGCAGAACTGAGCTTTGAGGGGCGTTGCTGCTGGGCTGGTGCTGCCGCCGCCGCTGGTAAAGGTAGCGCTGGTGGTATAACAGGTGCCGCTACTTGCGCTGCTGCTGGTGGTAAAGGCGGCGCTGGTGGTATAACAGGTGCTGCTACTTGCGCTGCTGCTGGTGGTAAAGGCGGCGCTGGTGGTATAACAGGTGCTGCTACTTGCGCTGCTGCTGGTGGTATAACAGGTGCCGCTACTTGCGCTGCTGCTGGTGGTAAAGGCGGCGCTGGTGGTATAACAGGTGCCGGTGCTGCCGCTGGTGGTATGACAGGTGCTGCTACTGCTGGTGCTGCAGGTGTAGGCACGTTGCTGTTGTTTTGTGAGAAGTTGGGTTTTGGTGGAACAGGTGGTTTACGGCCTGGATTTGCAGCTGCCGCTACTGGCGCTGCTGGAATGACAGGTGCTGCCACCGCTGGTGCTGCAGGTGTAGGCACGTTGCTGTTGTTTTGTGAGAGGTTAGGTTTTGGTGGGACAGGTGGTTTACCGTCTGGATTTGCAGCTGCCGCTACTGGCGCTGCTGGAATGACAGGTGCTGCCACCGCTGGTGCTGCAGGTGTAGGCGCGTTGCTGGTGTTTTTTTGTGAGAGGTTGAGTTTTTGCGGAACAGGGGGCTTCTCAGGCGTTGAAGAATACGCATCTCTTCTACTTGCAAAATCTGAATTTACCTGTTCCAGCCAAGAAGAAGGCGGCGGTGGAAAGCTTTCTAAACCTTGTCCCTGTTCGCTAGGCCCACCAAAATTACCTGAAGCATGGGTAGGTGATACTGTCCCATCAATATGAAAATTTGGAGGAGGTGTACCTCCGGTTGAACCATTACCATCAGCATCCGACCCAGAAAAAGAAAGAGGTGTTGGAGGCAGTGGAGGCAAACTTCCTGAGCCTTGTGGTCCATGGGAATAATAAGAGCCTCCGTCCCAATCTGTGTTCCAACTAGCTGTAAAACCTGATGGTTCTTGTCTGCCAGATCCATCAACGGAAGGAACGGCCAGCTCCCCATTTCGTTGTTGGAGCGCTTCTCTAAGAGCTCTTGCGTTCAAAGAATTTAGAAAATTCCTACTAATGGCAAGATTCTGATATGAACGAGTTAGCCCCGTTGAAGGAGGAGCATTTAAATCGAAAGATACCGGTCCTGGATCAGAAGTTGAACGGTTCAACGTGGAGTCAATAGCTTGAGCATGTCCTGGGAAACCGGACCCACTTTGAGAACTTATCCCAGAATTTAGCTGTTCCAGCCAAGAAGAAGGCGGCGGTGGAAAGCTTTCTGAACCTTGTCCCTGTCTGCTAGGCCCACCAAAATTACCTGAAGCATGGGGAGGTGATACTGTCCCATCAATATGAAAATTTGGGATTGCTGCCCCATTATTTAAAAGAGACGCAGAGGGGCCTTGTGAAAGGTTATTTCCAGCTTCGTCTGAAGCGTTACCATCAGCATCCGACCCAGAAAAAGAAAGAGGTGTTGGAGGCAGTGGAGGCAAACTTTTTGAGCCTTGTCCTCGCTGCCGCTCTAAAGAAGGGAGCTGATGCTGTGGAGGCAAACTTCCTGAGCCTTGTGGTCCATGGGAATAATAAGAGCTTCCGTCCCAATCTGTGTTCCAACTTGTCAAACCCGATCCATCAACGGAAGGAACGGCAAGTTCCCTATTTCGTTGTTGGAGCGCTGCTTCAAGAGCTCTTGCGTTCGAAGAATTTAGAAAATTCCTACTAATGGCAAAATTCTGATATGAACGAGTTAGCCCCGTTGGAGGAGGAGCATTTAGATCGAAAGATACCGATCCTGGATCAGAAGTTGAACGGTTTAACGTGGAGGCAAAAGCTTGAGCATGTCCTGGGAAACCGGACCCACTTTGAGAACTTATCCCAGAAGTTGCTCCAGCATTTCCCAAGCTTCTTTGTAAATCATTTGAAATAGACTGTTGATCAGAATCGTATAAGGAAGAATCCGGAGCATTAGCTGCTCGAATTTGTTGTAATCTCCCCATCAAGTTTAACCCAGCTGGAGGGGAATAACTTAAGTTTTGAGCTAGACTACTTCTCGAGCTTGATGCTCCGCTATTCGAAGAAGATGTAGCGGATATTGCTGGTGATACTGCCCCACCAATATGAAAGTTTGGAGGAGGTGTACCTCCGTTTGAACTATTACCATCAGCATCCGCGCAAAACCCAGGAAGAGCACCTTGCAAAACAAGTGCTGTGGAAGTCAAAAGCATAAAAGAAATTTTTTTTCTCAATTCTATACATACCTCAAAAATCTTGACTAAATAGCTTATAAATTCTCCAAAAACTATTCTGGAGAACTTTCAGCATTTCCTGAGGATTGGCCAGCAGTGACACCTGCATAAAATCCAGAAAAATCTTCCTGGCAAGCCATTGCGGTTGAAGCCAAAACGGCTGTTAATAAAAACGTGTAAAAAATTTTTTTGAGCGTCACTTTTTCCATAAACATTATCCTAATTCTTTTGAATTTTTAAACATAATGCATCTTAACTATTTTTTAATAATTTTTAAATAGTTTTGAAATAAGAAAAAAGTAAAAAAACAATTAATTTATCAATTAATATTTTTTTTATTTTAATTTGTTAAAAAATAAAAAGATTTTTTTATTAATCAATGAATTGAAAAAATAGACGAGTCTGGAAGCTTTGTTTAAAAGTCTAAAGCCCACACGCCGAGGTATATAAATCTAAAAAATTCTTATTGCTTATTTATTTCAAAACCCTTTGATCTGTCATTTTGAATGGCACAGTATTTGCTGCTCAAGAAACTAGGAGTCGGCGTTTTCTTGAAATTTCTGAAGTGGATTCTTGCACGCTAGAAATGGATCTTACGTCGTTTGGCATGGAAATAAACAAGGAAGCAAAGCGATATGCTATGGATTATTGGCACCCTCGTTGTTTTGATATGTGTTTTTGTGGGCTATTTAGGTGGGGGGGGCCATCTCCATGTTTTATGGCAGCCTTTTGAATTTTTGATCATTGTAGGTTCTTCCGTCGGTGCTTTTATTACTGCAAATACAAAAGCGACGCTTAAAGCCTTTCCGGGGGGTCTAGGGGACCTTCTCAAGGGGACAAGGTATAAAAAAGAATCTTACCTTGAGTTGTTGAGTTTGCTGTACCTTCTCTTTAAGTTGGCTCGCACCAAGGGAATGCTTGCGTTGGAAAGCCATATTGAAAAACCTAATGAGAGCCCAATTTTTAACCAATTTCCTGGTTTTCTTTCTAATCATCATGCAGTGGTCTTTTTGTGTGACTATATGCGGTTAGTGACCCTTGGGTCTGATAACCCTTCCGAAATTGAGGCGCTTCTAGATCAAGAATTAGAGACCCATGAGACAGAAATTATGCAGCTTCCAGGAGCCATTCATCAAATGTCTGAAGGTTTACCAGCCTTAGGGATTGTGGCAGCTGTGTTAGGCGTGATTCACACCATGGGTGCTATTACAGAACCACCAGAAGTTTTAGGGCGCTTAATAGGCTCAGCGTTGGTGGGTACATTTTTGGGTGTTTTGCTCTCTTATGGATTTGTGGGCCCCATTGCCAGTGGTTTGCATGCTGTGTACCAGACAGACGCAAAATACTTAGAATGCATTAAAGTTGCTTTGCTGGCTCATTTAAATGGCTATGCCCCTTCGGTTTCAGTTGAATTCGCAAGGAAAGCTATTCTTTCTCAAACGCGTCCCACGTTTTACGAAGTTGAGGAAACGGTCTCTGCTCTTCCTTCTAATTTTTAGAATGATTACAATCAGATAGGACGAAACATGCCTCCATCTAATAAATCTCCGGGAGATAAAGTAGCTCCCCTTATCATCAAGAAAAAGAAGCGCTCTAGTAAACATGAAGCGCAGCATAGTTCTGCTTGGAAAATTGCCTATGCAGACTTTGTTACCGCTATGATGGCTTTCTTTTTGTTAATGTGGCTGATTAACACCATGTCGAATGAACAGAAAAAGGGCATTTCTAATTATTTTGATCCCATTGGTGTGTCTGAGGCCGCAAGTGGTGCAGGTGGCGTTTTAGGAGGGCAGACGATTATGTCTGATGGGGTTATGCAAGATGTGACTGCAACACCTCAAGCGGGTCCTCCAGTTGGGGCCCA
>JBOFRK010000118.1:0-1783 GCA_051650945.1 Alphaproteobacteria bacterium | reverse complement strand
AGAAACTGTGAAAGAAATTTTCGAAAAGGCGCCAGAGTTAGCTTTTGATGCTTCTTTATATTTATTTAAATCAGACGATGCCAAAAAACATGCTGTTGGCATAGAAAAACTTAAGGAGATTTTCTCTAACCCTCAGCACCTCAGCCACAGTGAGGCCCGTGATGTATTAGGGTCTGCTAATGAATTTGAGAAAATCACAAAGAAACTCTCAAAAGAGCAACAGGATGCATTACGCAACCTTCTTAATAGTAAGACTGCTGAAACTGCAATGCCATCCACTCAGGTTTCCGGGGAAGGAGTACATCAACAATTGATGAATGTCTCTCTCAATCCAAATGGGGTTATTGAGGATCAAAATGGACCAACCAATGTGGCTATTCCATTAATTTCCATACCTCAAGCTCAGGTGACCCAAGAAAATCAAGTAGATTTTACAGGTGTATTAAATAAAATTCCTGGCATCAGTAAAAACCTACATACACTGCTTATGGACAATTTAAAGAGCTTTTCATCTGGTCAACAGAATGTGCTTTTTCAACATCTGGTAAGTAAAAATCTGGCAAATGGATATGCGTTATCCCAGGCTTTAGAGTCTTTCAAAAATGAACAAAGCTCTTTAACCCAAGAAGAGAAAACTCTTTTGGACACCATGGCCTGGAATTTAAATCCTCAATACTAGGCTTTATCCTTTTTCTAGTTGGTTTGTGATGAGGGAGGGTGGCTTCCGCTGCCCTCCTCTTTTTTTATTAAAGAGCTCTGGCGGTTCTCCGCCGAAGAGCTTCTATCCCTCGCCCATAAGACTCCGTCCCAAAAATACTGCTGCCTGCTACAAGCACATCTGCCCCCGCTTCAACAGCCAAGTGTGCCGTTTCTGGGTTGATGCCACCGTCCACCTGAAGGTAAATTTTTTTGCCCCATTGGGTGATCTTGCGCCGTATATCCCGTATTTTTTCCAGCTGGGAAGCCAGAAAAGGCTGCCCCCCAAAGCCAGGATCAACGGTCATGACTAAGATTAAATCAAGGTGCTCATAAACAAAATCAAGGCAACTGGGAGACGTTGCAGGGTTAAGGGCAACGCCGGCTTGTTTCCCAAGGGCTTTGATAGACTGAAGGGTTCGGTTTAAGTGGACGCAAGCCTCAGCGTGAACTGTAAGGCCGTCTGCACCAGCCTCTGCAAAAACAGTAATCCACAAATCAGGCTGGGCAACCATGAGGTGAACATCAAAAAAAAGTGGTGTGATGGAGCGCAGAGCTTTAACAATCGCCGGACCAAGGGCTAGGTTGGGAACGAAGTGCCCATCCATAATATCCAGGTGCAGCCAATCGGCTCCCGCTTGGGTCACGGCGCAGACTTCGTCTCCAAGCTTTGTCATATCTGACGTCAAAAGAGAGGGAGAAATTCGAACAGGCTCTCTAATATCGCTACGTTCCATTTTAATCCCCTTATAAGTGCATCCTAGAACCAGTCTAACACATCTTAAAACAGCAGAACACTAGCCATTTTTTGCAAGGCGCTGTTTACTTGGGACAAACTCTTCCTTGCGCAACACTTCATGCACTTTTAACGCAAGTTCGTTAAGGGAGAAAGGTTTGGGCAGAAAATGGAGATCCTTGATGGGGCATTTAATCTGAGCCTCAACATCTTCTTGGGGATACCCTGAAACAAAAATCACTTTAATGTCAGGCTTAAATTCATAAGCCTGATTCACGAGGGAAGGGCCATCCATGCCCGGCATAACCACATCTGTAATCAAGAGATGAATAGGGTACTGGTTTTCCAAAA
>JBOFRK010000117.1:0-6951 GCA_051650945.1 Alphaproteobacteria bacterium | reverse complement strand
AAAACGCGCTCTGCTATCGAACGATTTTTCGGACAAGCGAATTTGTACGCGATTTGATAAGCTTGATGCTACCTTTTTGTGCCTTCGTTGCTCTGGCATCCCCCAAAGCACTCAAGCTACTTTGTTAACAGTGCCGTATAGATGGGGAAACGTTTACAAAGAGATTCAACCTCTACTTTCATTTCCAAGATTTTTGCTTCCAAATTTGGTTGGTGGAAAGCTTCTAAAAGATCTGCGATCCACGTTGCAACCTGTCTCCATTCAGCTTCTTGGAAGCCGCGGGTGGTTCCCGCCGGGGTTCCAAGGCGGATACCAGACGTTTGAGAAGGGGGCAGGGGGTCAAAGGGCACAGCATTGCGGTTACAGGTGATGCCCGCATACTCCAAAAGGTTTTCGGCTTGTTTACCGTGCAGCTGTTTAGCCGTGACATCCACCAAAACATAATGAATATCTGTTCCTCCGGTGACGAGGGAAAGCCCTCTCTCAGCCAAAATGCTTCCCATTTGCTGAGCATAGTGAACCACGAGGGCACCATAGGTTTTGAAAGCCGGCTGGAGGGCCTCAAAGAAGCACGCTGCTTTTCCTGCAATCACGTGGGGGAGGGGCCCCCCTTGAAGGCCTGGAAAAATGGCGCTGTTGAGCTTTTTCCCCAGGGCTTCATCCTGAGCGAGGATCATGCCACCCCGGGGGCCTCGGAGGGTTTTGTGGGTGGTGGTGGTGGCAACGTGAGCATGGGGAAACGGAGATGGGTGCAACCCAGCTGCAACCAACCCCGCAATATGTGCCATGTCAACTAATAAATAAGCACCGACAGCGTCTGCAATGCTTCGGAAGCCTTTAAAATCAATCTGCCTTGGATACGAAGAAGCCCCCGCAATGATCAGTTTCGGCTTGTGTTGGCGAGCAAGTTTTTCCACATCTTCCAGATCAATTAAATGGGTTTTTGGGTCTACATGGTAGGGAACCACATTAAACCACTTCCCTGACAGATTAACCGGAGCTCCGTGGGTGAGATGCCCCCCGCAAGCCAAATCAAGGCTCAAGATCGTGTCACCCGGCTGCAGGAGGGCTAAAAACACAGCCTGATTAGCCTGAGAACCAGAATGGGGTTGAACATTCGCATAAACGCACCCAAACAGCTCACAAGCCCGCTGAATTGCCAGGGTTTCAACCTCATCAATATACTGACAGCCTTCGTAATAGCGCTTCCCCGGGTACCCTTCCGCATATTTGTTGGTTAGCACAGAGCCTTGGGCCTCTAAAACCGCTTCGGAGACGATATTTTCCGAAGCAATCAGCTCAATTTGGTGGCGTTGGCGTTCCAGCTCTTGCTGCATAAACGCAGCTAAGACAGGATCTTGTTGGTGTAAATGGGGAAGCATTCTTTGCATTGTAACTATCCTTTCAGCCCCCGTCAGAGGAAGCTTTCTCCTAGGTCTTGGTTTGTAACCTTACGCCTTAAAACCCGAAGCCTGCTAAAACGTTTCCGATAGCTCTATCGTTTAAACGCACCATATAGCGATTTTTTAAAGATTGAACATAGGCATGAATGATGTCATTTTTCAGCATATCTGCAGCTTTTTCTGAAAGCTCTTTTGTTTGCTCTGTGACTTGGCTTTGCGGTGCCTGCTCTAATTTCAGCAATTTTAGGATGTAGGCTCCCTTCTCTCCAGGAACGACACGAAAGGAGCCTATTCCCATTTCAAAAAGGGGTTCCTTCAAAACAGCAAGGTCTCCTTTCAAAGCTCCATCTGTTTTTTGCAGATCCTGAAAGTGAACCCAGGGTATGGTCGTGAAAGAAAGCTGGGGCGCTAATTCACTCGAAACACCCAGCTGATCTGCTAATGATACGGCCTCTTGGAAGGCAAGCTGATACTGGTGGAGCTCTTTCCACTTGTTCCAAACCGTTTCTTGAACTGCTTCAAAAGGTAGGGTTTTCTCAGGGGTCATGCCGTCAACCCTCAACACAAAGGCAACCTCATCGCCTGCCCATTCAAGGGGTTGATCTTCCTTCAGCTCAGCCTCGAAAGCTTTTTTCAAAAAGATTTCGCGAAATGACTGGGCTGTCGGAAGGTTATTGGGCCAGCGTGCGGTTTGCAGAAGCTCTCCCCTTGGGTTGATAGATTCAATCACCCGTAATTGAAGCCTAAATTTTTGAGCCACCTCTTCCAGGGTTTCTCCTGAAGCAAGGGCATCATCTATTTGCTTTGCAAGGAGCTGCAAGGCTTGAGTTCCCGCAGTTGGAGCAACGGGTTGCTTTGAGATTTTTTGGGCTACAGCTTTATCTAAAAACAAAACGGTAAGGGTTCGCGTTTCCAGTTGGGTGAAAGACTTGGCGTATTTCTGATGGAACTCCCGAAGCGTTTTCTCATCAGGTTTTGCCTTGATAGTTTGCTGCGCAGCAGGGATCAGCACATAAGCGCCTTGGCGTTTTTGAAGCTTTGCCTTGGACAAAAGTGTTGTCAGGGTATCTGGAACCTGCATGGGGGCAAGGAGTGCTTCGATCAACTGCATACGTTTGAGCTCCTTGCGTAAATTATTCACATAAACGCTTTCGCCCATTCTCTGGTAGCGTAAAAACGCTTCGAACAGCGCTGGATCCAAAGCTCCTTGCTTATTGTGAAACAGAGGATTGGCCCGAATCGCCTCACGCACCTGATCATCTGTTGCAACAAGGTGAAGGCTATCTGCCTCTTGGTCTAAGAGCGATTGCTGGACCATCTGGGTTATAACGGCTGTGGGAAGACGAAGCTGAACAACATCTTCTATGGAAATCGGGCGCCCTAAAGACTTTTCAACAGCCTTAATTCTATGGGCCAATTGTTGTCTGAAGTCTGATGAAGATAGCTCAACATCCCCAACTTTTCCAAGCACATTTAAACCACTGTGGGAGTTGAAAATATCATTCATACCTGCAAAAACAGCGAGGCCTGCTGCTAGCAATCCAAGAATAACTTTAGCAGGCCAGGTGCTTGCTAAGTGCCGAAACCGCTCTAAAATCATCTCAATATTTCTTCTTTCTTGAAGCTTAGCTTCTCTTAAATCTTACCTTTCGTTTATAATAGATCTTTAACCCGAAAACAAGTGAAAGTGCAATACTTGTCTACAGCCTCTTGAAGCGTTCCCAAAACGAAAAGAGGACAGTTACTTATTTATGCCGCGGACGTAAAAAGAAAATTTTTATCAGACAAATAGTCAATTAAACCAAAGGATAAAAATAAAAATATTTTAAAATAAAAAATTTAAATGCAGAAGCACCATTTTAGAGACAGGTTCTAATTGTTTCTCATCCCTCTGAATTTTTTGCAAGCGCAGTTTTGCAAGACTCTTTGGAGGGAATGAGTTTGTACCAGAAATAGAATTAAATTAACAACAAAGCCTTTGTATAGAGTTCTCGTCGTGGTAGCCCGGTTTGTTGCGCAACCATCTCCACCGCGTCCCTCAAAGAGGCAGATCGCTCAAGGGCTTGGGTGAGAAGAAGCGTTACGTCTGTTTCTTGCAGGGATTGCCCTTTTTTTGCTCCCTCTACAAGAATGACAAGCTCTCCTCTGGCGGGGATTTTTTCGTAATAATCAATGAGAGCAGACAAGGGGTTGCGCTGAACATTCTCGTAGAGTTTGGTGAGCTCTCTGGCAATGGCCGCTTGCCTGTCCCCTAAAAGCTCCCTCATAAGCTCCAAAGTTTGAATAAGCCTGCGCGGGGCCTCAAAAAAAATGAGCGTTACGGGAAGCTGAGTAAGCTCTTTTAAGAGCGTCCGTTGTTGGGCAATTTTGCGGGGCAAAAACCCTTGGAAAAAAAACCGATCAGGGGGAAGGCCGGAAAGACACAATGCCGTTAAAACCGAGGAAGGGCCTGGCAATGCTGTTACAGGAATCCCTTCCCTTAAACAAGCTTCCACTAGTTTATAGCCCGGATCTGAGATGAGGGGCATACCCCTGTCTGAAACTAGGCCAACGGTCTCTCCCCCTTTCAATTTTTCTAACACAAGGGGCTTGGCTTGTTCTCCATTGTGATCATGATAGGGGATGAGACGAGGGGAGGGGAGGTAATGTTGGGCCAAAAAACGCTGAATAACCCGAGTATCTTCACAGGCTAGATAAGAAACATGTCCTAGAAACTTCAAGGCTCTTAAAGAGATATCGTCATCATTCCCAATTGGAAGACCAACTAAAACAAGGCCTTGGGGCAACATAGAGAACGCTTCATTTGTCATTTTATAAAAAAACTGTTAGGGTTGGTGGGCTTTCTCAAAAAGATAAGGCTTTACGACTATTTTTAAAAGATAAATTTGTTTTATAACAGGTTGACTTTTCATGCGGCGCTGCTTTTTTTTATGTATTTCCTTGCTTTTTGCGGAGATGTTGTCTTTATATTTATCTGGTTGCACCTCCTTTCAAGCAAAAGAAGGACCTATTTTGGAACGGGGATCTACGTCTCACCCTGCTTTAAAACCGGGGGGAAAACCTTCTATTCCCCTTAAAGTAGGGTTGTTGCTTCCCTTATCAGGACCCCACCAACAGTTGGGAAAAGCTTTTCAGCGGGCTGCAGAATTAAGTTTATTTGAAGGGGACGGTGCCACGAATATTGTGTTGGTTGCAAGGGACACCCAGGGAACCCAGCAAGGTGCTCAACAGGCTTTTTCAGCTTGCCTCAAAGAAGGGGTTCAGGGGTTTTTAGGGCCTCTGTTTGCTTTTGAAGTCAAAGCCATTCAACCCCTCGTGAAACAAGCACAAAAGCCACTTTTGACGTTTTCAACAGATACGACCCTTCTTGGAGACGGCATCTTCACCCTAGGATTTTTACCGATCCCCCAAATCCGCCGTATCCTTGAAGAGGTATCTCAAGAAAACTTGAAAAAAATTGCAGCAATTCTTCCCAAGGGAAGTTACGGCAAGCTTATGACTGAAGAAATTCAAAAATTTGCGCTTCAATACCAGCTGTCGATAGATGTGGTGGGGTATTATGACCCCAAGCGAATGGGAAATGATCAACAGGCTAAAGAAGAGCTTCAAGGCATTATGAATGCTTTGGAGCGCGATACGTTTCAGGCTATTTTGATCCCAGAAGGTGGGAAATCATTGGAAAAAATTCTCGCAACCTTCTCCCAAGCTAAACTTTCTATGCCATCGCCCCTTTTTTTAGGAACGGGTCAGTGGCAGCAAAGCCAAACGGCGGCTTTGCCCTATCTTGAACAGGCAAAAATTGCAGCTCCCAGCTTGGAAGGTTATGAACTATTTCAAAAACGTTTTTCAAAAGTGTATGGTGCGCCTTGTCCAAGGATTGCAACCCTTGCCTATGACGCTATCACCCTTATGAAAGCGTTGGAACAACTGCCAGGACATTTTTCTAAAGAAAATCTCCTGGATGCTTCTGGGTTTCAAGGCATTGATGGCGCTTTTAGGTTTTTACCCAACGGCCAAATTGAACGGGGGCTATCGATTCTAATCTTTTCAAACGGAAAATGGGAAACTTTTAAATAAAACTGTACAAAAGCGTGCTGATTCCCAAGAAGCAGAGAACACCTCCTGTGCCTTTGTGAATGAAGTAGGTTTTTTTAAGATAAAAATTAAAATAAGTTTGGCCAAGGGTGCTGAGAAAAATGAGAAAACTCCACCAAAAAGTGGCGCCGATAAAAACACCTCCCACCAAGGGAAGCAGAGAGGCGTAGGCCTCTAAATTTTTAAGATGCAAGGTTGAAAAAATTGCGGCAAATGCCATAAAAGCAAATGGGTTAAGCAAGGTTACAAAGAAAGAAAATGAAAAGACAGTTCTCTTCGTGAGTGAGCTAGGTGTTGTTTTTTCAGATCTCGGCTTACTGAGCAACAGAAAACACCCAATTCCTATCAAAAGCAAGCTTCCGCTTATGCGCAATTCAATAGCATGGGTTTCAAAAAAAATGTGAAAAAACCCCATGCCGCAAGCTGCTGCGAAGGAAAGAAAAACATCCGCAAGAGAAGCGCCAAAAGCTGCAATCCAAGCTTCTTTCTGGGTCGTTTTTTGTAGCGCTTTTTTTATACAAAAAAAAGCAACAGGCCCAGGAGGGGTAGACATCACAAATCCAACCATAAGACCTTGAAAAATGAGCCATAAAACATGCATAAAAATCACTCGGTCTAGTATGTAATCTTAGTGCGATTAAGCCTATCATAGGATAGTGAGCTGTTCAGATAAAAATTATCTTAAAAAGGTGGTATTTTGTCTTTTTATTTGTTAGATTATTCATACAGATCGTTTTTTAATCTTGAGCATGTGCCTTTAGAGAAAGAGGTTTAGGTGGATTCTTTTTGGAATATTAACTTTTTAATTGCTTGCCAGTTATTTGCGGGGGTTGTTCCAGGATTCTGCAGATCTCCTATCTTGCATTTGGGTGAGCTGGGTGAGCAGGACTGGGAAGAGCACCGTATTGTATCAAGCCATTCTCAGGCCTCTGTTCCGAACTCTCAAGATGCTGTGGATGATTGTAAAGCCCCTGAGAGCCGTAAAGTTGGCCGCTCTTCAGTTTGGATTGAGAACGATTATTTCGATGTAGATGAGGAGGAAAGATTTGAGCTTACTGAAGAACAAGCTGAGGTTTCTTCTTCCTTTTTGGGGAGCTCTCTTTCAAAAATTCCTCTGTTGCCGTTGCAAAAATCTGGAATGGGTTATGGGAGAATTCTTGCTGTCCAAACGGTTTTTTCTGGGGCTGAAGCTGGAACAAAAAATAATAATATCGTTGAATTTTTAGAAAACCGGGGTTATGCTGTCCCAGAAACAGCGGCCGGAGCGTAGCGCAGCCTGGTAGCGCACCACGCTGGGGGTGTGGGGGTCGTGGGTTCGAATCCCGCCGCTCCGACCATGTTTAAAAAAATGGGGCCCAAGTGGCGGAATTGGTAGACGCGCTAGATTCAGGTTCTAGTGGGCGTAAGCTTGTGGAAGTTCGAGTCTTCTCTTGGGCACCAACTTGAGGAATTA
>JBOFRK010000116.1:0-2137 GCA_051650945.1 Alphaproteobacteria bacterium | reverse complement strand
TGTTCCTGATTATATCGAGGTAGACGCAAAGCACGCTAGGGGAACTTTTTTGAGGACGCCGACCCTTTCGGATGTTCCTTACCCTGTCCAGATGGAACCCCACCTTATCGTGGAGTGGTATTCTAGACGGATTTAGGGGGGATTTTCGTCCTTTTTGTGGTTGGATCTATTGTATGCCTTTGGTTATTTCTTCTTTCCTGCCGCCGCTTCCTAATGTTAGGGGGCGTTACCAGGCCTCCGCCTCTTTAGGAAAGTTTACCTGGTTTCGCGTGGGAGGAGAGGCAGATGTTCTCTATAAACCTGCGGATATTGAAGACCTTTGTTGCTTTTTAAGGGAAAAGTCTGAGACCATCCCTTATACGCTGATAGGGGTTGGGTCGAATGTGCTGGTTCGAGACGGCGGTATTCCGGGAGTTGTTATTCGGCTTTCCAAAGAATTTCACTACATGAGGGTGCTGCCCAATTACCAAGTTGACGTTGGCGCGGGAACTTTAGATACCACGCTTACCCAATTTTGTTTGGTTAACGGCATTGGGGGGCTTGAATTTTTGTGTGGTATTCCGGGTTCCCTTGGGGGGGCTTTGCGCATGAACGCCGGCGCCTATGGGAAAGAAATGAAAGACTGTGTCGTAGCTGCTCAGGTTATAGACCCTAAAGGTAAACTTCACCATTTAACGCCCCAAGAGCTGGGCTATGGGTACCGCGCGTGTGCGCTTCCAAAAGACTGGATTTTTGTTGGCGCACGCCTTCAAGGGATAGCAGCCTCTCCAGAAACCATCGCTGAGACCGTCCGGATTTTTCTAGAAAAGCGCGAAAGCACTCAACCGGTTCGGGAGCGTACTGGCGGGAGCACCTTCACCAACCCACCTGGGGAGCAAGCGTGGAAGCTTATCGATGCGGCAGGGTGTCGCGGGTTGCGCGTTGGAGGAGCCCAAATGTCTGATAAACATTGTAATTTTATGATCAACACCGGCAATGCAACAGCTCAAGATTTAGAAGATCTTGGGGAATTGGTTCGCAAGCGTGTTTTGGAAACAACAGGCATCGCCCTGTATTGGGAGATTGAGCGTGTCGGAAAGCATCAGGCTACGCTCTCTTAATTTTTGTGGTTGCTGGATTCCCGCCTTTTTAGGTGCGAGGGGTAGGTTTAGCAGCAATCCATATACAAGCGGCAGCCAGCATAAAAGCACCACTAGAAACTAAAAAAATGTGGTTCATGGCAAGCATAACGGCTTGGGACTGGAGCAGGGCATCGAGCACATGGGTGGCTGCCGTTTGGCCAGCTTCGCTTACGTCTCCAAAAATGGAAGCAAGCTGAAAAGGTGAGGCCATTTGCCCGACGAGGTCCGTCCGATAAGCAGTCGTTTGGTTTTCCCAGACAGTGACGACAACAGAAGTCGCTGCCGCCCCTGAGAGTGTTCTGATAAAATTCATGAGCCCTGCAGCTGACGCCATTTCCCTCGGTTCAACAGACGCAAGAGCCAGAGAGGTAAGAGGAATAAAGAAAAAAGGTATCCCGATGCCTTGAGCAAGCAAGGGTAACATAATCTGGAACTGGCTCATCTCTGTTGCGCTGAAAGATCTTAAAAACGTGATGGCTCCCAGCCACGCTACGCCTAGGAATGCAAGCATGCGAGGGTCATATGTTTGGGAAAATTGACCTGCAAAGGGGGCCGCAAAGACAGCTAAAATTCCCATGGCTGCTACCGTGATCCCAGATGTTGTGGCCGTATAGCCCATCGTCCCTTGCAACCAAAGGGGGGTTAAAACCACTGAACCAAAAAAGGCTGCGAAGGCGAGGCTGATTGCAAATACACTCGCGGCATAACCACGATGCCGAAAAATGCGCAGGTCAATAATGGGGTGTTCTTGGGTAAGCTCCCAAATCATAAAACAGGCAAAGCTGATCAATCCAAGAATCAGAAGCGTCCATATTTCAATCGACTCAAACCAATCATACCGCTTGCCTTCGTCCAGCATCAGCTGAACACACGTCACGCATACCACCATCAGCCCAAGGCCAACGTAATCAATTTTATCTGCAGAGGTGGGGGTTTCAAATTGACGCATCAATCGAAGGATGATGAGGCTGCACACAAGGGCAATGGGAATATTGATGAAAAAGATGAAGACCCAT
>JBOFRK010000115.1:0-11174 GCA_051650945.1 Alphaproteobacteria bacterium | reverse complement strand
GATCGTTGGAATCCATGATGCGTTCGCTGACTTGCTGGTGGTCTTGAAACGTACCGCTTTGGCGCAAAAGCGCGTCAACCAAAGTTGTTTTACCGTGGTCCACGTGGGCGATGATGGCTAGATTTCTTAAGGATTTCTCAAACGACATGGATTTTTCACTTATCCCAAATTAAAATTTATAACTGTGATCTCAATCGCGGGAGTCTTTTGCTCTTGAAAAAGAGCCGACCCTCCCACAAAAAGCCTCATGAGCCTGGGTACCACTGCCCAAGGATACAAAGAAACAGTTAAAACTTCAAGGAGATCTGTGTGCGTGTACGCGTTCATAACATACAAGACTCCCTATTCTTCTGGTAATCCGTTTTGTTTGAGGGCTTCCACGGTCAGCTGAAAGGTATCCCCCGTCTTACGATTTTTCACTTCAACAAAGCCCTGGGCAAGGCCTTTGGGGCCAACGATCATTTGGTAAGGTAGGCCAATTAAATCCATATCTGCGAATTTAGCACAAGCGCTTACTGCTTCTCGGTCATCATAGAAAAGCTCTACGCTTTTGTCAGAAAAATGGTGGTAAAGTTCTTCACAGACGTTTCGGCACGTTGGATCCTGGGGCTTAATGTTGATCAATGCTCCGTCAAAAGGTGCAACGGCCTTGGGCCAGATAATCCCCTTTTCATCATGAAAAGCTTCGATGATGGCCCCTACCAGTCGAGAAATGCCAATCCCATAAGAACCCATTTCAACAGGAGCCGTTTTTCCTTCAGCTGTGGTAACGCAAGCTCCAAGGGGCTCGGCATATTTGGTGCCAAAATAAAAGATGTGCCCCACTTCAATCCCCCGGCCTTGGCGCAGTTTAGAAGGTTGAACGGGGCAAGCTTCAGGCGTGTGTTTCTCTTGAGTCGCTGCGTAAAGCGTTTCAATTTGCTCTAAAGAAAAGGGGGCTTGGAGATCTTCAAATTGCGCATCATAATAGAGAGTGCTCTCGCCTGTTTCTGCGAGGATGTGAAACTCATGACTCAAATCCCCTCCGATGGGCCCCGTGTCGGCCTTTACAGGAATGGCCCGCAATCCGAGGCGATGAAATGTTTGTAAATAGGCTTTGAACATAGCGTAATAGGAATCTTTAGCTGCTGCTGGGGTAAGATCAAAGGAATAGGTATCTTTCATTAAAAATTCACGGCCCCGCATGACGCCAAAACGAGGGCGAATCTCATCTCGAAATTTCCATTGGATGTTGTAAAGGCGCTTGGGCAGGTCACGATAGCTTTGGACATGCTGTTGGAAGATGTCTGTGATCACTTCTTCCGCCGTGGGGCCATACAGCATGTCGCGCTCATGTCGATCCTTAAAGCGTAACATTTCTTTTCCATAATCATCATAGCGCCCACTTTTGCGCCAAAGCTCTGCTGGTTGAATGGTAGGCATCAACACTTCAAGGCAACCGGCGCGATTTTGTTCTTCTCGCACAATTTGCTCAATCTTGCGCAACACCTTCAGCCCGAGGGGAAGCCACGCATACACCCCCGCCGTGACCTGGCATATCATGCCAGCGCGCAACATTAAACGGTGAGAGGCAATCTGAGCTTCACTGGGAGTTTCCTTAAGGGTTGGGAAAAAATAGGCCGACGCACGCATGGGGTAAATTCCTTTCAAATTGGGTGAGGCACATATGAGACCCATCCCATCTCTTCATTAGCAAATTTTCCCCTTCTTCTCTAGGGGGTATTTTTTAGGAAAACCAAAGCAGCAAGATGATTCCCAACCCGATGCGATAGATCACGAAAGGCAGAAAAGAACCCTGGCGCAACCAATGCATCATCCATGAAATCGCGCAGAGCCCCGTTACAAAAGCGATGCTGCCTCCCAACAACCCTTGTTGCAGGAGATGGATGTCTCCAGCTTGGATGCATTGATAGGTTTTCAACGTGCCCGCTGCTAAAATGGTTGGAATCGCCATCAAAAAAGAAAAATGAGCCGCCTCGACACGGTGGTACCCAAGCCATCGGCCCGCTGTCATGCAAATACCTGAGCGGCTGACGCCGGGAATCAGGGCGACAACCTGAAACACCCCCCAAACCAAGGCATGCCCCCAAGGAATTTGGGAGGTTTTTCGGTTGGTAGATTTTTGATAACAGTCTACCCCATAGAGCAACAGACCAAAAACGATACTGGTGCAGGCAACCACCCAAACGCCTCTAAAGAAATGGGACAGATAGCAGTCAATGAGATAGCCACACAAAACCACAGGCAGCGTTGCCAGGATAAGATTAAGAAAGAGCTTACGTTCAGGCGAAGCTTTTCCTTGCAATGTATGGAAAAACCCTAGCGTCATCTTCCAAATATCTCGATAAAAATAGACCATCACAGAACCGAGGGTTCCCAAATGAACGGCCACATCTATGAAAAGCGGATGTCCTTGCCACCCCATAAGGGCTGGAACCAAGACTAGATGCCCCGAAGAGCTGATGGGCAAAAACTCTGTAATGCCTTGAATCAGCGAGAGAATCACCAGTTGATCAAGGGGCATTACTCATCCTTTTTTTAAATCTGCTATTTGGCATAAGTCACAAAAAATGTCATTTAAGATCTTTTTTCCATTGACCCAATCCCAGACATCTTTAAAATGGATCCATAACACATAAGGGGACGATTTTATAGTCAAAAAAATGGCGTTTTTAACCTGTTAGAAGGAAAAAGTGTTGATGAAAATCCTCTACCATATGGTCATTTGTCCGTTTTCTCGTCAGATTCGGCTGATGCTGCTGGAAAAAAAGGTAGAAGTTCATTTGATAGAAGAGAAAGCTTGGCAGCTTTCTGAGCGGTTATTGGGCTTAAATCCATCAGGGGTTTTACCGGTCTTGGAAGATAGCATCGACGCTGAAACCAGCTTGGTTGTAGGAGACTATGCCATCTCAGAATATCTGGATGCGCGCTATCCTCAGATCCCTTTGATGGGGGAGGCGTTGTGCGATAAAAACGAAATCAGACGCCTTTGCCACTGGTTTAATACAAAATTTTACGAAAACGTTACTGTGAATTTGGTGTTTGAAAAAATCCTTAAACGTCAGGCAGGCCATGGAGGACCAGATTCTTCTGCTTTGCGCAGAGGGAGAACCACCCTCCAGGAACATTTAGGCTATATCGATTGGCTTTGTAATCAGCGCAACTGGCTTGCAGGTTCTTTTTTTTCCATGGCGGATATTGTGGCGGCGACCCACCTGTCCAGCATCGATTATCTGGGGGATGTGCCGTGGGAAAAACACCCTGTTGCGAAAGAATGGTATGCGCGGATTAAGTCTCGCCCGACCTTTAGACCGTTTTTGATGGAGGTTGTTCCGGGCATTACCCCTGCGCCCGATTATCGGAACCTTGACTTCTAGAGAAAAAATGCGTTAGCCTGTACAGCTTGGATGAATTTATTTTTTACAAAGAAGGATGTAAAGGAGTTTCGTGCTTAAATTTAAAAAGAATACCTTGTATTTTATTCCCTTAGGGGGTTCTGGCGAGATTGGGATGAACCTCAACCTTTATCAATATAATGGCAAATGGTTGATGGTGGACTTGGGCGTCACCTTTGACGAAAACCCTGGTATAGAAGTTGTCATGCCAGATATCCAGGCCCTTAAGCCTTATGTGAACAAGTTAGTGGGTGTTGTGTTGACCCACGCCCATGAGGACCACATTGGCGCTGTTCCCCATTTGTGGCAACAGTTGAGGTGTCCCCTCTATGCGACGCCTTTCACGGCTGAAATCTTGCGGCATAAGCTTAAAGAGACTCACATTAAGGCGCCGCTGACAGAAATTCCCCTTTCCGGAACCCTGGATTTAGATCCTTTTCACATAACCTTCATTTCCCTCACCCACTCCATTTTGGAACCCAATGCTTTGGCGATTCGAACCCCCGCTGGTACCGTGTTGCATACAGGAGATTGGAAGATCGATCCAGATCCGATGTTAGGGGAGCTTACTGATGAAGATGCTCTCAAAAAAGTTGGGGATGAAGGGGTGCTGGCAATGGTTTGCGACTCCACCAACGTGTTTGAAGAGAATCATTCAGGTTCTGAGCGGGATGTGCGTGATAGCCTGTTGGAAGTTGTGAAGCGATTTCCCGAGAGCCGCGTGCTGATCTCGTGTTTTGCGTCTAATGCGGCGCGGCTTGCGACCTGTGCTGCCATTGGAGAAGCCACAGGGCGTTCGGTAGCGCTTGTGGGAAGGTCGTTGGAGCGTGTGGATCAAGCTGCAAGGTCTGCTGGATATTTTCAAAATCTACCGCCGTTTTTAACAGAGCATGATCTTGCCAGAATACCCAAGGAAAAAGTACTTCTCGTTTGTACAGGAAGCCAGGGAGAGGCCCGCGCAGCCCTTTCTCGCATTGCACAGCAGAAGCACTCCAGAGTTAGGCTGGATGAAGAGGATGCGGTTGTGTTCTCTTCCCGGGTGATCCCTGGGAACGAGAAGGCGATCTTTGCACTGCAAAATCAACTGGCGCGCCAGGGGGTTCATATCGTCACCCACCGGGATACTGACTTTATCCATGTTTCAGGACATCCATCTCGCTCTGAATTGAAGGAGATGTATGGGTGGGTTCGTCCCCATATTGCTGTTCCTGTTCACGGGGAAGACCGCCATCTCATCGCCCATGCAGAGCTTGCCCTTGAATTGGGTGTTCCCCATGCATTCCCACCTCGTAATGGTCAGGTGATAGAGCTGTCTAGGGAAGAAGGTGCCCAGTGTGTGGGAGAGCTCGCTTCAGGGCGGATTGCTCTGGATGGAAAAGCGCTGATTCCCTATTATGGTGTCACGATGCACAACAGGCTTCAGCTGGCTACCAGTGGGTTTATTCAGGCTTCCGTCGCGTTGTCCTCCAGTGGGAAACTCAAGGGAACCCAGGTGGATCTATGGGGACTTGCTGAGCCAGAAGATCACGAAAATCTGCGCATGGATGTGGAAGGCGCGATAGCGTCAGCCCTTTCATCACTGTCGTCATCTGAGCGGTCGAGCAATGGGGTTGTTGCAGAGGTGCTGAAAAAAGCAGCTCGCCAGGCTATTTTCTATAGCCGAGGGAAAAAGCCCATGACCCACGTCCAGATTTTAAGGGTTCATGCTGAGTAATAGAAAACTCCACGTGTGTAATTAACACCATGCGTTTGGTCTTGGTTCACCCTGAAATTCCCCAAAACGTTGGAACGCTCTTGCGTGCTGCGGCTTGTTTAGAATTTGGGGTGGACTTGGTTGAGCCTCTGGGATTTTTGTGGTCAAATCGATACCTGCGGCGTGCTGGCATGGATTACTTAGACCAAGCTGATTATCAAAAGCATGCATCTTTTGAGTTTTACTGGGCCCAAAAGCCTCTTGAAACACGAACCATTGCCCTGGTTCCCCAGGCCACGAAGAGCTATTTAGACGTAGATTACCACCCCGGTGATCATTTGTGGGTAGGCTGCGAGAGCAGCGGGTTCCCGCCCCATATCCAAACCCAGGCAATGCTGGAAGTTCAGATACCTATGAAAGGCCAATGCCGTTCTTTGAATATGGCCATTGCCGCCATGGTGGTGATGGGAGAGGCTCTGCGTCAAACAAAACATCTCCCTTAGAAATTCAGGCGGGTGCCTTTAAGAGGGCTGGCCTTTTTCGTTCGATTTCTCTGCACCTTTTTCCGCTGCAGGGAACCCTAACCGTTGCTTCAGTCTTTCCAGTGGCATATAGCCACGAATCATCTCAAGGCCATGGACGAGGGTGGGTGTTGCATCCAATTTCAGAGCATCTACAAGCCTCATGTTGGCGTTATATAAGTCTTTTACTTCTTTCTTTTCCAACGCCTCAGCAAAGGCTTTTTCATCAATGCCTAGGGTTTTAGCAATTTTCTTCAACCCTGGAAGGTCCAAAGGTGCTTTAGCCTGCTTCATGGCTTCTTGGAATTCAACATATTTCCCCAAGAGTTTAGCCGCTAAAAGCGCTTTGACGGCAATTTCTGACGATTCCCCCAAGATTGCGACATCATGCACCACAACCTTGACACGCCCATCTGTTTTTACAAACGCTTTCAAATCTTTAAGGGATTCTTGGCAATAGCCACAATAGGGATCGACAAAAACAGCAAATACTTTCTCTCCCACCTGATTTCCCATCATCGGGAGCGCCTCGTTTTTAAAGATAGCAGCTCCATGGGTTTTAATGAGAGTTTCTGCCATTTCTTTATCTTTGCGTTCTTGTTCAGCAGCCTCAGCCGTAATCAATTTTTCCAGGGCTTGCTTGACCACATGGGGATTAGATTTTATATAAGCTTCGAAATGATTTTCCAGCTCTTTGCGCTGTTCCTGGGTAAAAACCGAATTTTTCTTTACATCTTCTGGTGGCAGTGGAAGCATTGCCTTGGACTGTTCGCCAATGGGTTGGCTTTGGCTTGCTGGTGTCTCAACGGCGTGCCCCAATGAAGTAAGCGTTAAAGCGAGACATCCTAGCGAAAAAAAATAATTTACCGAGATCATGTTCCTGAAGCCCTTTCAAAATTTTATTTAATTATAGTTTTCTCACAGGAATTCTTAAAAAAAAATAAAAAAATTAAAATAAAATCAAGCCGTTAATTTAAAAATGCCCTGGCGTTCATAGGACCAGACCGTCGCAGGAGGAAAATTTCTAAAAACGGTGCCTAAGCGTTGCTGCTTGAGGCGATAATTTTTTGAAGAGACAGAAGAAAAAGGACTGTAGGTAAATTGAAAAATCTTACCCCCTGGCTTTAAAACGTGAAAGCAGCCTTCAATAATATCGTCCCGAATCATGGGAGGAACGCTCATCATGGGGATCCCAGACAAAACCAACGCAATATTTTGGTGTAAGTGCTCAGGAAGCAATTGCTTAAGCTGGCACGCATTTCCCCAAATTACATGAACCTTGGGAAACCGGCGCTTCATATATTCATACAGCTGTTGGTCAACTTCAATGCAGATCAACCGGTGGGGTTCTACCCCTGCTTCTAGGAGCGCTTGGGTAAAGCTACCTGTCCCCGCACCAATTTCCAGAATATATTCTCTCTCTTGTAGCTGTTCGCGAACCACATGTTGCGCAACAGCCCTGGCTAGCACTTTCGAGCTTGGGAAAAGAGCCCCCAGCTGAAATGGCTTATCCAACCAGCGCTTGAAGAAGAGCACTTTTTCTTGGTAAGCATTGATCTTACAAGAAACCGCGCTTGAATAATTATGTAACAGCATCCAACCTCACAAACCCCAGTGTACCCATAAAACCAGAAACAAAAATAACCCTGCATTCTGCGCCACCAGCCCTACGCCCCTTATACCTAAAAAAAGCGCTACTTTTCAAGAGAAGATTTTTAAATGGGTGTTTTGCTGTATAGATCGCCCATACTTTTTCACCTAAAAATGAGAGCAATTTCTTGACAGAAGCTTGGGGGCAAGCTATCAAAAGAGAATCAGGATCGGCGGAGTAGCTCAGTTGGTTAGAGCGGCGGAATCATAATCCGTAGGTCGGGGGTTCAAATCCCTCCTCCGCTACCACCTGTTGTTAAACATAGCTTTCCCTTCTTTGGTAATACGGTTCAACGGCACGGGATGTGTATGGTCGATTTTTCTAATTTGTTGATGCCCCCTCTGCTTTTTTTCATGCTTGGCTTTGGGATGCGCTTGGTTCGTTCAGAGCTTGAGATTCCTGCCAATTTTGTGAAGGTTATGTCAATCTATTTGATGGTGGGAATTGGCCTTCATGGCGGCATGCAGCTGGGCCAGCATCAGCTTTCCCTCTCTCTCCAGGCAATGTTGGTGGCTTTTGGCGGAGGCGTTGTGCAAACAGTGCTCTCTTACCTGTTGTTGAAGCATGTTTGGCGGTTGGATGCCCTTAACAGCGCAGCCCTGGCAGCCCACTATGGCTCCGTCAGTTTGGCGACCTTTTTAACAGCCGTTGCTTTTCTTAAAAGCCAGCATATCTCTTATGAATCTTACCCTTTTGTGATGCTGGCGATTATGGAATCCCCCGGCATTTTCGTGGGACTTTTTTTGGCTCAGCATGCTAGGGCCCGCGACAACCTGACAGGAAGCCCTCAAATTCCTTCCAAAAATCTACATATTTTCTTAGGTTGCCTCAAAAATGATAGCGTCCTGTTGTTGTTGGGCAGCATGTTGATAGGATACCTATGTATGCCCCAGGGAACAGAGTCTTTATTGCCTTTCTATACGGGAATCTTCCAAGGTGTCCTCTCCCTTTTTCTGTTGGCTATGGGGGCAGATGCTGCGCTTTATGCACGGGAATTTACCAAAGTAGGACTTCCCCTCGTTTGCTTTGCTGTTTTGATGCCGCTTCTGGGAGGAGCCCTAGGGGTTTTGGTGGCCCACTATGTTTTAAATTTTGGGGTTGGAGGCTGTGTTTTGGTGGCGGCCCTTGGGGCAAGCGCTTCTTACATTGCCGTTCCGCCGGCCATGCGCTTGGCGATCCCTGAAGCTAAAACGTCTGTGGCCCTCACCCTCTCTCTAGGGGTCACCTTTCCATTTAATGTGATGTTGGGGATTCCCCTTTATCTATCCTTTGCGACGTGGCTTTCGCAATATAGCTGACTCTTTATAATCTGATTACATCATTATTCGTCGCTTACCTAGGTTTACTAGGCCGCGTTCCTCATAACTCGTAATCAAATTAAAATAGCCAAGCTATAAAACAAAATTCTTTCGAATTTTATGATTTGTTTTTTATTAAGATGTTTTTTTTATTCTAAGAATAGCATTTAAAAACAATGTGATAAAAATAAGGGAGATACAATCATGAGCCAAAAATACGCTTATATTTTAGGGGGGCTTTTAGCGCTGCACTTGGGAAATAGCGCTTGGTCAAAAGATACGTTTTGCGAAAAAATATGTGAGGGCAGCAAAGGAATGTGGTGTCGGCTGAATTTCATTCATGAAGCATGTAAGGGGTGTGAGCCTTCAAAGCTGGGGGCTTGCCAGCAACAAAACGCAAAGGCTCAAGCCAATAAAGCGAATCTGAAACAAGATTTGGCTGTATTAAAAAATACTTTTTGCAAATTTGTTTGTACTTCAAGCGCTTGTGCTGCAAGCAAGGCCTTTGGAGGGTTGTGTCTAGACGCTTGCCCAAAAGATACTGTTGTAAATTGCAAGAAAGCCTATGAAGGGGCCTTAGAAAAGAAAAAATTAGAAGAAAAACCTCTCCTCATTATAGAAAAAGGCGTTGTACCTGGTCCCCGCACGATTCAGAATATGGGGCCTAATAACATTCCGCCTTATCGACAGCCGATTCAAAATATGGGACCTGATAACATTCCGCCTTACCGAAAGCCCTTAGAGCCTTTGGATACTCAGATGCGTCCCCCACCAACTGTTCCTATCCATGGCATGGGGCCTCCTCCTGAAAGCGTTTTAGAACAACCCGTGCCTGAAGCTTACAGAACCATTCCAGAGCGGAGGATAGATTGGTAACATGAAGCACTCTATTTACGCCGCAGCAGGCTTTGTATGCTTAAGTTTAAGCCACGTAACAGATGGAGTGGCTGTAAGCATTGTTCAATGTTATACAGAATCATGTCTTCCAGGATCTCGTATCTATTCTGAGTGCGACAAGCACTTTCCAAAAAGCTATGAAAAATGTCTTGCATACCGTCAAAAAACAGAAGGTCGGACGCCACCTTTCATTCCAGAAAAATCAAAAGGCCAAACACCACCTCTCATCCCAGAGCCGACGTATACGGAGCAATAGCTGGCATCATAAGAAGCTTGGCTATTCCTCTTACGAAACACCCGCCCAAAGCCCTCTCATGAAAGAGGGCTTCCAGGCGAATCTCCACTCAAATCAAGCAGCGCTTAATCTTTGGCTTCATCTTCCGCTTCACTGCGGGCTTTTTCTTGGGCGCGATTCATCGCAGCCCCTAAGATATCACCTAAGCTGGCGCCACTATCTGAGGAACCATAGGTTGCAAGGGCTTGACGATCTTCCTCAATCTCCCGTGCTTTGATAGATAGATTGACCTTGCGAGAGGTTTTATCAAACGCAATGATTTTTGCGTCTACCTTTTCTCCCACGGCAAAACGAGATGAACGCTGCTCGCTCCGATCCCGTGATAGCTCACCCTTTCGGATAAACCCTGTTGTCGTGCCCCCAGAAAGGGAAACTTCAATGCCGGCTTCCAAAACCTCCAGGACTTCACAGGTCACCACAGCGCCCTTTTTAAACTCACCTAGTTTGGATTCATAAGGGTCTGCTGTAAGTTGTTTCACACCCAAGCCGATGCGTTCTTTTTCAGCATCAATGTCCAGCACCTTCACTTGGATGGTCGTGCCTTTTTGGTAGGTTGCTAAGGCTTCTTCCCCTGGCTTTTCCCATGACAGATCAGAAAGGTGAACCATGCCGTCCACTTCATCCGTCATGCCAACAAAAAGGCCAAATTCCGTAACATTTTTAATCTCACCCTCAAAAACAGTACCAGGCGGATATTTTTCTATGATTTTGCTCCAAGGATTCTCTGTGCACTGTTTGAGGCCTAGAGAAATTCTCCGCTTTGTCATATCAAGATCCAGCACCATCACTTCAACCTCTTGACTGGTGGAAACTATCTTGCTTGGAGAAATGTTTTTCCGGCTCCAGACCATTTCAGAAACGTGAATCAGGCCTTCAATCCCTTCATCAAGTTCTACGAATGCACCGTAATCTGTGACGTTAGTAACCCTTCCTTTGATTCGAGAGCCAATGGGGAAACGTCCTGCGACTTTCTCCCACGGATCTGAATCCAGCTGTTTGAGACCTAAGGAAATTCGTTGGGTTTCCCGGTTAAAACGGACGATCTTCACAGTTACCGTCTGGCCAACTGTTAAAACGTCGCTTGGGTGATTCACCCGTTTCCAAGCAATGTCTGTAACGTGCAAGAGGCCGTCAACGCCACCCAGATCAATGAAGGCACCGTAATCGGTGATATTCTTCACGATACCTGCAATGACTTGACCTTCTTCAAGGTTTGCTACCAGTTCAGTGCGAGCTTCTGCTCGTGAATCTTCCATAATGCTGCGACGGGAGACCACAATGTTGCTGCGGGCGCGATCCATCTTCAAGATTTGGAAAGGCTGTGTCACACCAATCAATGGATTTGCATCTTTGATAGGACGAATATCAACCTGGCTGCCAGGCAAGAAGGCACTGGCTCCCCCAAGGTCAACCGTAAATCCACC
>JBOFRK010000114.1:0-5179 GCA_051650945.1 Alphaproteobacteria bacterium | reverse complement strand
CGCAAAGGGGAATATCGCAAGGAGCTGACGGACCTTCGTAAGCAAGGCTTTCAGAGGGTGATGATTGATGGTATGCTCCATGAATTGGATCAGCTGCCTACATTGGACAAGCAAAAAAAACACACCATCGATGTGGTGGTGGACCGGTTTGTGCTTGCCCCTGACAAAACCCAGCGTCTGGCTGAAGCCTTTGAAACAGCCATCAAGCTCAGCGAGGGCCTTGCCTATGCTGAAAATCTTGAAACCGGGGAACGCCTCACTTTCTCCTCCCGCTTTTCCTGCCCTGTCTCGGGGTTTACCCTGGATGAAATTGAGCCTCGCCTCTTTTCGTTCAACAGCCCCTTTGGTGCTTGTCCCACCTGTGATGGGCTTGGGGTCCAGATTGTGTTTGATCCAGAAAAGATTATTCCAGACCCATCCCTTTCCTTAGCAGATGGCGCGATTGCGCCTTGGGCGGGAGGCTTTTTCTTTTATTACCTCCAAACCCTGGAGTCCTTGAGCCATCACTATGGATTTTCTTTAAAAGTGCCTTATCAAGACCTTCCTGAGAAGGTTAAAAAGATCTTATTGCATGGTTCTGGCACTGAATCTATTCAGATGAATATTCAAGATGAGTCCCGAAACCATCGTTCTAAAAAGCCTTTTGAGGGGCTTATCCCCTCCCTCGAGCGCCGCTGGAAGGAAAGCAACAAGGACAGCCAGCATGAAGAAAGCGGGCGCTATCAAACCAGCACCCCGTGCAAAGCCTGCCAAAGCTATCGCTTGAAGCAGGAAGCCCTCGCGGTTAAAATTGCAGGGTTTCATATCGGCGAGGTGACAACCCTCTCCATCCAACAAGCCTATGCTTGGTTTCAAGGGCTTGGGGAAAAATTAACACCCCAACAGCGGGAAATTGCCGTTCGGATCCTGAAGGAAATTTCAGAGCGCCTCGGGTTTTTGACAAGCGTTGGGCTGGGTTATCTGTCCCTTTCGCGTTCTTCAGGGACCCTTTCAGGGGGCGAAAGTCAGCGCATCCGCCTAGCATCCCAGATTGGCTCGGGGCTGACAGGGGTGCTCTATGTGTTGGATGAGCCATCCATCGGGCTTCACCAGCGAGACAACGATCGCTTGCTAGAAACCCTCAAGCGCCTACGAGATTTAGGCAATACGGTGATTGTAGTGGAGCACGATGAAGATGCCATGCGCCAAGCGGATTATTTGGTGGATATGGGCCCCGGGGCAGGGCGCCATGGGGGGCAGATTGTGGCCCAGGGAACCCCCCAAGAGGTGATGGACAACCCCGAAAGTCTCACGGGGGCGTACTTAACGGGGAAAAGCCAGATTCCAGTGCCTTCAAAGCGTCGGCCGGGTCATGAGGGAAAATATTTACATCTGGAAGGTGCGACAGCTCACAATTTAAAAAATGTGACGGTGGATTTCCCCCTCGGGCGTTTGATCTGCGTGACGGGGGTTTCTGGTGGCGGAAAGTCATCCCTGGTCATCGAGACCCTTTACAAAGCCCTTGCTCAGCTATTTTATAAAAACTCAGACAAACCAGGGGATTACAAGCTGTTGGAAGGAACTGAACATATCGATAAAATTATTGATATTGACCAATCACCCATTGGGCGTACCCCGCGTTCTAACCCTGCCACCTATACAGGGGTGTTTACCCCCATCCGGGATTGGTTTGCGGCGTTGCCTGAGGCCAAGGCCAGGGGGTATAAAGCAAGCCGTTTCTCTTTTAATGTTAAAGGAGGGCGCTGCGAGGCTTGCTCAGGGGATGGCATGTTGAAGATTGAGATGCACTTCCTTCCAGACGTTTATGTGACGTGTGATGTGTGTCAGGGGAAGCGCTATAGCCGAGAGACCCTAGAGGTGCGCTTTAAACAGAAATCCATTGCAGATGTGTTGGACATGACTGTTGATGAGGCCCTTGAATTTTTTGAGGCAATGCCGTCTATCCGGGACAAGCTTCAAACCCTGTCCAAGGTGGGGCTGGGCTACGTTCACGTGGGGCAGCACGCCACCACCCTTTCTGGAGGAGAGGCCCAGCGAATCAAATTAGCCAAAGAACTCTCTAAACGGGCCACAGGCCGGACGCTCTATATTTTGGATGAGCCCACCACGGGACTTCATTTTGAGGATGTAAAAAAGCTTTTGGAGGTGCTCCACGCGTTTGTTGACCAAGGGAACACGGTGTTGGTGATTGAGCACAATCTGGAAGTGATCAAAACCGCAGACTGGATTATTGATCTGGGTCCTGAAGGGGGAGACGAGGGGGGGCGCATCGTGGCCCAGGGGACGCCAGAGACGGTGGCCCAAACGCCTGGAAGCTACACGGGCGCTTTCTTGAAACCCTATCTTTCCTAAATTTTACAAAAATCAGCTATAAACCAGCATGGTTCAGTGGTACCCTCTGGGGATCATAGCACAAAAATAAGGAGGCTATATGCCACGCATTCAAGGAATTCGGGGAAGAGAAATTTTAGATTCCCGTGGATTCCCTACCGTTGAAGTTGATGTGACCCTTGAGGGGGGAATCCGAGGGCGTGCCTGTGTCCCCTCAGGAGCTTCTACGGGAAGCCATGAAGCGTTGGAGCGTCGGGATGGCGATATGCGACGTTACCAAGGCAAAGGCGTTTTACAGGTATTACGCTCCATCCATGAAGTCATCGCGCCGGTTTTGCAAGGCATGCCTGCCCATCAGCAAGCTTTGATAGACAAGACATTGATCAGTTTAGACGGAACGCCCCGCAAGACAAATCTGGGTGCGAATGCGTTGCTGGGGGTTAGCCTTGCTTGCGCTAAAGCTGTGTCAATCTTCCTTAAAATTCCAGCCTATCAGTGGATCGGTGGCATGGTGAGGCAGCTGCCAGTTCCTTTGATGAATATTTTAAACGGTGGTGTTCATGCTAACAACCAGCTTGATTTTCAAGAATTTATGATTGTTCCCTGGGGGGCAACGTCATTTCGCCAATCCCTTGAAATGGGAGCTTCTGTTTTTCATACCCTGAAGCACCAGCTAGCCAGAAGCGGGCAGGGGACCCAGGTGGGGGATGAGGGAGGGTTCGCCCCTGCTTTTCGCTCCACAAGGGAGGCGTTGGACAGTTTGATGGAGGCGATCACCCAGGCTGGGTTTAAACCCGGGCAGGACATAGCTTTGGCGTTGGATGTCGCAGCCTCGGAACTTCTTGAAGAAGGGAACTATCACCTGAAGGGAGAAGGGAAAAAAGGGGATGCTGCTTGGTTGATTGCTTATTATCAGGAGCTTGTTAAAGATTACCCCATCATCTCCCTTGAAGATGGCTTGGGAGAAGACGATTGGCAAGGATGGCAAGCCCTCACCCAAACCCTCGGAGATTCTGTTCAATTAGTTGGCGATGATGTGTTTGTGACCCACCAAAGTCGCCTCAACCAAGGCATTGAGCAAGGGGCCGCCAACGCCATCCTTATTAAACCAAATCAGGTGGGAACCCTCACAGAAACCCTTGATGTGGTAAAGGACGCCCAACGGCACGGCTATGGCACCATCATGTCCCACCGCTCTGGAGAAACCGAAGATGGGTTTCTGGCGGATCTGGCTGTGGGGGCCTGTTGCTCTCAAATTAAAACGGGGTCGTTGGCCAGGTCTGAGCGGCTTAGCAAATACAATCAGTTGCTTCGTATTGAAGAGGAGATGGAAAAGCAAGCCATCTTTTGGGGAAAGCAAGCCTTTTCAGTAAGCCATCAATTTTAGGGTGGCATTTTTCAAATTCAAGGAGAGCCTCTTTTCTCTCAGTTGTGTAAAAATTAACAAGATATTGTGTGTTGCAAAAAAAAACAGACTAGATATAGTGGTTTTTAAGTTTTAAGAAGTGGGTAAGTTTTTTAAAAAAATTTACAAAAAAGCGATTCCACGATGCGAGAGGAAAGCAAGATGCGGCAGGCAGGTCGTCAAAAAAATCATCATCCCGAATCGTTTTTTGAGGGGGTAGATCTTAGCCGAGATGCGCTTCTGACAGATTTTGGAAAAAAGACCCTCGAGAACCAATACCTTCTTCCAGGGGAACGTTATCAAGATTTGTTCTTCAGGGCAGCGAAAGCCTATGGAGATGACGCTGCTCACACGGCTCGCTTGTATGATTATATCTCCAAGCTTTGGTTTATGCCTGCAACGCCGGTTTTGGCAAACGGTGGAACCAACCGAGGTCTTCCCATTTCATGTTTTTTGAATGAAGCGTCGGATAGTTTAGAGGGTATTGTTAACCTGTGGAATGAAAACACATGGCTAGCGTCCCAAGGCGGGGGGATTGGAAGCTATTGGGGCAATCTGCGCTCCATCGGTGAAAAGATCAGCCGCAATGGGGAAACTTCTGGGATTATCCCCTTCATCAAAGTGATGGATAGCATGACTTTGGCCATTTCCCAAGGTTCATTGCGCAGGGGATCTGCCGCTATTTACCTTCCCATCTCTCACCCAGAAATTGAAGAATTCATTGAGATTCGCAAGCCCACAGGCGGTGATCACAACCGAAAAGCGCTGAACCTACATCACGGGATCGTCATCCCAGACGCTTTCATGGAAGCAGTTGAAAAAGACCTGCCCTGGAATTTATGCAGTCCAAAGGATGGCGCCGTGATTCGAGCTATTTCTGCACGCGCTTTGTGGATTCGTCTGCTTACCATGCGGGTGGAGATGGGAGAACCCTATCTGCTGTTTATTGATCACGTCAGCCGAGGCAGGCCAGAGCACCAAAAAAAGCTGGGTCTTGAGGTGAAAATGTCTAACCTGTGCACGGAGATCACCCTCCCCACCGGGAAAGACCCTTTCGGGGAGGAGCGAACGGCGGTTTGTTGCCTCTCTTCCCTCAACCTCGAATATTTTCAAGCGTGGGAGAAAGAGCCTCTTTTCATTGAAGATTGCATGCGCTTTTTAGACAATGTGTTGGAAGACTTCATCCACAAAGCACCTGCCAGCATGTCCCGAGCTGTTTATGCCGCAAAGCAGGAGCGTTCCATTGGCCTTGGGGTGATGGGCTTCCATTCGTTCTTGCAATCCTTGCGTATCCCCTTTGAAGGTGTCATGGCGAAGATTTGGAATGAGCGTATCTTTAAGCACATCCGCACCCAGGCAGATGCTGTTTCCCACAAGCTTGCCCAAGAGCGAGGGCCTTGTCCAGATGCCCAACCTTGTGGTGTGATGGAGCGGTTCTCTAAC
>JBOFRK010000113.1:0-3653 GCA_051650945.1 Alphaproteobacteria bacterium | reverse complement strand
AAAACGCGCTCTGCTATCGAACGATTTTTCGGACAAGCGAATTTGTACGCGATTTGATAAGCTTGATGCTACCTTTTTGTGCCTTCGTTGCTCTGGCATCCCCCAAAGCACTCAAGCTACTTTGTTAACAGTGCCGTATTCTTGAGGGGAATTTGAGATGCAAAAAGACTAAATTATGCACAGGAGCAAAGTAAAATAAAGCATAGGGTTAATTGCTTTGAATATTAATTGTTTTTTAATTTTTAATATTCTTTTTTTTTAATCATGATCTCTTGAACATCAAAGAAAACCTAGCTTTTTTGTTTTTTTAAAAAGTGATGCTTATTTGTGCAGAGACGAGATAATCGCCAGCTGTCCTTTCCTTGAAGAGGTTTTACCATGATTCATCCCCAGAGTTATCCACAGATTCCGTGGATATCTTTTTTTTAGAAAACCCTTGACAAAATTTTTTATTCTTTTTCTATGATCATCATGGACACCTCCTCCAAAGCTTTACCTGAATCCCTTGAAAAAGGCGCTGCGACCATCCAAGAAACAGCCAAATTATTGCCTGAAACCCCTGGGGTCTATCGCATGCTAAACCCTCGAAATGCGGTGCTTTATGTAGGCAAAGCGAAAAATTTAAAGAGAAGGGTCTTGAGTTATACACAGACCGACAAACTTTCTCGTCGAATCAGGCAAATGGTTGCTCAGACCGATAAAATGGAAATAGTCCATACCCAAACCGAAGCCGAAGCTTTGCTCTTGGAAACCAACCTGATCAAAAAACTTTCGCCACGCTATAACATTCTTTTCAGAGATGGCAAAACCCTTCCCTACATTTTCTTAAGTGAAGGGCCATGGCCATTTCTTATCAAGCGTCGGAAAAATACTCCCGCAAAAGGTGATTATTTTGGCCCCTTTGCATCGATCGATGCGCTGCACGAGACTTTATCAATCCTCTACAAAGCTTTTTTGATTCGCTCTTGCCCTGATACAGTCTTTGCTAACCGAAAGCGTCCTTGCCTACAATATCATATTAAGCGATGTAGCGCGCCTTGTGTCAATAAAATTATACCTGAAGCCTATCGCCAAACTGTTCAGCAGGCGCGCTCTGTTTTGCTGGGAAAATCGAAAGAAGTTCACGCAACCCTGGTGAAAGAAATGGAAATAGCAAGCGATGCCAAGGCCTATGAGCGCGCAGCGTTGCTGAGGAATAGGATCCAAGCTTTGTCCAAAATTCAGGCTCATCAATCGATCTATACCCAAGCCTTAAAGGATGGGGACGTGTTGGGGTTTGCCTATCAAGCAGGCGTTTGTTGTATCCAGGTATTCTTTTTCAGAAATGGCGGAAATTATGGGACGCAAACCTTTTTTCCAAAGCAAAGCCAGGAAGAAGAACCTTTGGCGGTTTTCCAAGCCTTCATTGCTCAATTTTATGAAGGGGTTACGCCACCGCCTGTTATTTTATTAAGCCATGACATTCCAGAAATGAGTTTACTCGAAGAAGCGTTGAATCTTTGGGCAACTACCCCAGTGAAGCTGCGGGTTCCTCAGCAAGGGATTAAACAGAAAATTGTTCAACAGGCGCTCCATAATGCAGAAGAAGCTCTGGGGCGCCATTTGGCTCAGAAGGAGTCTCAACGGGCAATAGGAGAAACACTTGCTAAGGTTTTTGGGCTGAAGCGTCCTCCCCAGCGGATAGAAGTTTATGATAACAGCCACCTTCAAGGAACCCACGCTTTTGGCGCAATGATTGTTGCAACCCCTGAGGGCTTTCTTAAGCAGGCCTATCGAAAATTTCAAATCCACCAAACCAACGTGGGCGACGATTTTCAAATGATGCGGGAAGTTATCGAGCGTCGTTTTAAAAAAAGCCTGGAACAAGACCCAGAACAGCAAACGCTTGAATGGCCAGATCTGCTGATTGTGGATGGAGGGAAAGGGCAGCTATCGGCTGCCCAAGAAATTCTTACAAAGTTAGGGCTCCAAAACATTCCATTAATCGCCATGGCAAAAGGCCCAGACCGAAACGCTGGACACGAAGTCTTTTACCAAACAAACGCCCCACCGCTTCAGCTGGATTTTAAAGACCCTGTTCTCTATTACCTGCAACGGCTTCGGGACGAAGCACACCGTTATGGTATTTCTGCCCACAGACAAAAACGTCTTAAAAAAATTCGAGAATCTGGCCTAGAGGAAATTCCAGGGGTTGGTAATGCTCGAAAAAAACTTCTGATACGTTATTTAGGATCTTTGGAAGCTGTGCGGCACGCAAGTGTAGAAGATCTCCAAGCTATACCAGGAATTCATTCAACCTTAGCAAGAAAAATCTTTGATTATTTTCAAAGCAGTGCTACATAATGTACAGAATTAGTTAATATTTTAGAAAAAAGTAATTTGCGTGGTGCATCGCCTCCCCCATCTCCCGAATATTTTGACGTTTTCAAGAATTGCAGCAATTCCGCTGATCATGTTTTTCTTCTATTATCCATTTTACCTTTCTTCTTTACTTACGGCATGCTTGTTTGCGCTTGCCTGCTTAACCGATTATTTTGATGGATATTTAGCCAGAACCTATCAAAACGTCTCACGACTCGGGGCTTTTCTAGACCCAGTTGCGGACAAAATTTTGGTTGCTGTAACCCTGTTGATGTTAACAGACTCCCAGACTATTCAGGGGATTTCAATTATTCCAGCGGCGCTTATTTTATCACGTGAGATGATGGTTTCGGGATTAAGGGAATTTTTAGCAGCGCTTCAGGCATCTCTCCCTGTCAGCCGCTTTTCGAAATGGAAAACAGGGTTCCAAATGCTCTCTTTAGGCCTTCTTTTGGCCTCTCGAGAGGTTGCTCTGCCCGATTTTTTTCAACCTATTCTCTTCTTTGCAGGAATCTATGCCCTTTGGGTAAGCGCTTTTTTAACTGTGATGACAGGGTATAACTATATCAAGGCTTGCAAAGTTTACTTTGTAGAAGGATCGCGCTAATTTTTGAAAAAGATGCGGCCCCTAGATTGCATAATAGGAAAAACATCTTTAGAATGAGAATGCTGGGAGCTTTTTTAGAAAATGATCTATTTTTCAGGCGCTTCCTTCTATATGAAACTTTCCCATCGTGAGTCGTGCCTCAACGTGGGAAGGGTTGTTACGCCATTAACGCGATTTTTCCAGCCGTATAAGAAAAATCATAGAGGAATAGAAACAATGACACGTGCCAATGCACATCCTGAGATAAACGATGAAGATTTTGAAAAACTTTTGGAAGATTCTCTCAAACAACGTGATATTATTGAGGGGAATGTTCTCAAAGGACGAATCGTCGCCATTGAAAATGACGAAGTCTTGATTGACGTAGGCCTAAAATCTGAGGGACGCGTTCCCCTTAAGGAATTTTCAATCTCAGGTCAAGAAGCCCAACTGAAGGTAGGCGATGAAGTTGAAGTTTACCTGGAAAAGGTCGAAGACAAAAACGGGCAAGCCCTTCTAAGCCGTGAAAAGGCTAAGCGTGAAGCTGTTTGGCAGCAGCTGGAGGCTTGCTCGAAAGACAACCAATATGTCGAAGGCACGATTACCCATCGTGTGAAAGGTGGATTTACGGTTGACCTTGGGGGAGCCATTGCCTTCTTGCCTGGCAGCCAGGTTGATATTCGTCCTATCAAAGATGCAAATCCAT
>JBOFRK010000112.1:0-2895 GCA_051650945.1 Alphaproteobacteria bacterium | reverse complement strand
TGGGCCGCCGCCGTGCCTTGCTTATGGGGCGCGCCATACCCAATGTGGGTTCGGCAGGCAATGAGGGAGGGGAGGGGAGACTCTTGGGCAGAACGAATGGCGTTGGCGATGGCCTCTGGATCATGGCCATCAATGGATTGAACCTGCCAACCGCAAGCCTCAAAGCGCAGAGGAATTGTTTCTGACGTGGAAAGGTTTGTGGGGCCGTCAATGGTGATGCGGTTATCATCAAATAGCACGATAAGGTTGGTCAGCTTTAAATGACCTGCCAGAGAAATTGCTTCTTGTGAGAGCCCCTCCATTAAGCAGCCATCTCCCACAACCACATAGGTATAGTGGTTGAGCAGGTCAGGGTCTTTCAACCTTGCGGAAACAAGCGCTTCGCCTAAGGCAATGCCAACCCCGTGAGCAAGTCCTTGGGCCAGGGGGCCTGTGGTGACTTCAACGCCTGGAGTATGGCGGAATTCTGGATGTCCTGGCGTCAAGCTATGGAGCTGTCGAAAAGCCTTCAGTTGGTCCAACGTCATGGAAGGATAGCCTGTCAGATGGAGCAACCCATAAAGCAGCATAGAGCCATGCCCCGCTGATAAGATAAAGCGGTCACGGTTGGGCCATTCAGGATGTTGAGGAGAAAAACGCAGAAACTGCGTCCACAAAACCGTTGCTATATCCGCCATCCCTAACGGCATGCCTGGGTGCCCAGAATTTGCTTGCTCCACAGCATCCATGGCCAAAATCCGAAGGGCGTTAGCCATGTCGCGCGTCGAAGGAGATGAAGGTTTCACGTCAATTCCCTTTCAAAGAGGCGCCAATTGCAGGCACCACCTTTGGCAGATCAGCCTCTTGGGGTTTAGGTAATGGGAGCAGCTCTTGCTGCCATGCCATGTGTTGCATATCCCAAGAAAAAATTTGAGGGACTTGGTCTAGGGGATTCAGCTCCACCCATTCCCAAGCAGCATTTTTAGAAAAAAGAGGAGTATCTTGCATCAAAAGGGAAAACGCGTAGTTTCGATAAGTGATGCCAAAATAGCGTTGGAGGATGAGGGCGGGTATCAGTTCGGTCAAGTCTCTGAGAGTTTTGATAGGCTTTCCTCCAACCTCTTGGACATGAAGGAAATAAACATTATGACCCCCAGGGATGGGCGGGAATACATGGCTCAAGCTTGAACCTTGGCGAATATGGGTCAGCAGCACCTCCCCTTTATTCGCTCCCAGCACCCGGCGAGAAAATTCATCCGCTTCATAAAAAAGGCACCCTGCAAAAAACAGCATACGTTGAACGGTGCTGGCATGTAAATCATAAAGCTTAACAGAGACATCCTGGAGTTTTCCAGAACGCAAAACGGTGATGCGAACCTCCGGCTGTTTAGCCTGATTCAAAAGCGCATCCATCTTATAAAAAGAGGGGCCAACTTCTTCACCGTCTACCGCTAGAATCACATCCCCTGGAAAGAGGATTTTATGAGCAGGTGAATCTTGAAAAATACTTTGGACAACCAATAATTTACCCAAGGAATCAGGGTATTTTTTATAATAATCAGCCACAAATTCAGGGGAAAATTTAAAAACACGAGCCAATTCATCAATAGATTTGTAAGCAACCAAAGCCCCTGTACCTCTTCGAACAGGCAAGGATGCTTTTTTTAAATCTTCAAAAGCATCGCATACAAATTCGATAGGGATCGCAAATCCAAAGCTATCCATATCAGATGAGTGAATGAGGCCAACGACGCGTCCTTTTTCATCACACAAAGGCGAGCCGCTGCCGCCTCCCCTCGTGTTAAGGCTGATGCGGATAGACTGGGTTGGGAAAACGCCAGAAGCATCATAAAGCGTGCTGATATGCCCTGTTTGTAAAGAAAAAGATTGGCCTGCGTTTTGCCCCAGAATAAAAACGGAAGATCCCCTCACGGCACCTTTCGGATGAAGGGGAAGCGCTTGAATATCATGGGTTAAGTGCTTGGGGTCAATTTTTAAAAAAGCGAAATCTTGCCAAGGATCGTAATATAGCAAGTGTGCTTCTACCCGACGCCCGTTATAAAATGTAACCTCAAAAGAGCCGATAGCAGGGGCACCCACAACGTGACGATTTGTAAGAATGATGCCCTTTTTTTGATCAATTAAAAAGCCGCTGCCGCAGATCTCTCCCGGGCTGCCATAAGCTGCGTATAAAAGCTTAGATGTAATACTCACAACGCTGGAACGGGCTTTTTCAACAACGTGCTGAGGAATTTCTTGGTAAGCTTTTACCCGGGGAACCCCGCCGGACAAAAAAATAACCGTTCCCAACCCAACCCAAATTTTCAAAAAAAATGACACGCTGCCTGGCCTTGTTTTTATTATTCCTAAACATCCACAGCTGTTTTAGCACAAACGAAATGGGTTAGAAAGTGGAATGATAATCTGTACATTTTTTATAATTGATGCAAAAAAGCAACTATATGATTTTACAACTATTTGTTTTAATTGATTTTTTGAAATTAAAAGTTGTATTTTAGCAACTTAATTTGCTTAAATGCATTTTTTAAGGCGTAATAAGTTGCATTTTAGTTAAAGATTCGTTAAATTTTTTCCAGTAGTAGTGCTTAGCTCATTAAAATAAATCGTTTTAAAAGCTAAAAAAGTACATAAAAACAACGATTTGTTGTTTTTATGTATCTCGCTCTCATGGTTATAATATTTTTAATATAGGTTAATTTGATGATGAAAAAAATTTCATACGCGCTTATGGGTGCAACACTTTTAACATCTGCAGCAATGGCTTCAGACGTAACTCCAATGCCTGCCCTTTCTCCTGCTTGCAGTTTTTCAGGCTTCTATTCAGGTCTGACCTTTGGTCATGCTTCCGGGCATTCAAGCTTAAAAATTGACCCTGTAAGGTTTGATCTTGCTCTT
>JBOFRK010000111.1:0-7926 GCA_051650945.1 Alphaproteobacteria bacterium | reverse complement strand
CAAGTCCCAGGTAAACCCTAGAGCCCCCAAACTCTTTACCATAGCCCAAGAAAAGCCCCCCATTTGCACCATCCAAAGAAAGGTCATTTTTGTATGCTGGATCTGCGCCAGCTATAGCAGTCGACGTCAAGACCTGATCCGTCTTGGCTTTATGGGATCCATATCCAACGGCGGCACCGATATAAAAGCCACCCATATGGCAAGGGTTTTTGGCAGGTGCGGGCTGCATGGCGCCATCATTTGCAAAGGCGCCAGAGGCCACCAAGGCAGAGCTTAAAAAAGCAGAATATACGATTGATTTTCTCATAAGAGTCACTTCCTTATTTTTTCAGTTACTGAAGTGCCTCAGGTGAAACAATAAATAAAAACAGACATTTAGGTCAAGGCATTCAAACGTTCTTTTTCGTTTTCTGCACGGTCGTTGCAAAATAGCAACAGTTTTAAGACGGGATAACAGCAGATCACTTCCCCTTTTTTCTCCTTGCCAAGGAACATGAAAGGGGGCTACTGTTGCCCCAATTTATATCATTGACCGTAAGCATTCACGTATGAAGAAAACTCAGCTTAATCCCTTGAAAATCGCAGTTCCTAAAGAAACCGTAGCCCTTGAACGGCGGGTTGCCGCTACCCCTGAAACGGTTAAAAAACTGGTGGCCCAAGGCTTTTGCGTTTATGTGGAAAAAGACGCAGGCGTTGCGGCTTCTTATCCTGATCAGGCCTATGCCCAAGCAGGCGCCATCATCGCAACGTCCCCTCGGGAGACTTACGAACAAGCTAAACTGATCTTAAAACTTCAGCCGCCCCAAGGCTCTGGGGAAGAGGGCACGGAAAGCGCCTTGATTCCAGAGGGGGCAACCCTGGTGGGTCTTTTTGGGGGTCTTTATGGAAAAGATCGCCTTCCCTTTTATCAAAAGAAGCAATGGCGGATGTTTAGCCTGGAGCTTGTCCCCCGGATCAGCCGTGCCCAAACCATGGACGTTTTGTCTTCCCAAATGAACCTGGCGGGATATCGAGCCGTGATTGAAGCAGCTGCCCTCACCCAGCGGGTTTTCCCCATGATGATGACCGCGGGAGGAACCGTTCCCCCCGTACAGGTGTTGGTTTTGGGGGCTGGAGTTGCAGGCTTGCAAGCCATTGCAACAGCCAAGCGCTTAGGGGCCCGGGTGATGGCTTTTGATGTCCGCCCTGCGGTGAAGGAGCAAGTGGAAAGCTTAGGCGCCCAATTCGTTGATGTGCCAGCTCCTGCTTCAGGAGAAGATACTAGCGGCTACGCCACAGAAATGGATGAGGCTTATCGCAAGCTTCAACAAGAAAAACTGGCGGAAGTTCTGCAAAAGATGGATGTGGTGATCTGCTCAGCTTTGGTGCCAGGCAAAGCGCCCCCTGTGTTAGTGACAGAGCCTCTGTTGAAAATTTTAAGACCAGGAGCGATCGTGATAGATCTCGCATCAGGCCCTTTGGGAGGAAACTGTTTTGGAAGCGTTCAAGACCAGTTGTTAGCCACAACCGGAGGCGTTCAGATTTTAGGCGCCCGAGCCCTTGAAACCCGCCTTGCAACGGATGCCTCAAGCCTTTATGCCCGAAATGTTTATCACTTTTTGCAATTGTTATGGGATTCAGAAGCCAAGGTCATCAAAGAAACTCTGGATGACCCAATCCTTCAAGCAACGTGTCTTGCGAGCGCCTTAGCGGGTGTTAAATGACAAAGGAGCTGAGATGAAATCACCCCACCAAGAGCCCTTTGAATGTAAATTGCCTGAAGGAACTTATTATTGGTGCACCTGTGGGCTCAGCCAAAAACAGCCGTTTTGTGATGGATCCCACAAACAAGACCCCAGTAAGGGAAAATCCCTTTCTTTCGTGTTGGAAAAGCCGGAGGAGGTGTTTTTATGTGGGTGCAAGCAGACACGTACCCCCCCTTTTTGTGACGGCTCCCACCAGAAACTTGAGAAAGACGTGTCATGTGTGGAATTGTAGGTGCCATCGCCAAGCGACAGAAATCTCTCGATCTGGAACGCGTGCGAGACATGCTGGGCTGTTTGCAACATCGAGGCCCTGATGGGGAAGGATTTTTTGCATCAGACACGGCAGCCTTGGGGCAGACACGCCTGGCGATTATTGATCACACAGGCGGAAAGCAACCCTTTTTCCTTGACCACCTCACCTTGGTGGCGAATGCTGAGATTTACAACTATCAAGAGCTGAAACAGCTGCTCCCTGAAGCGCCTTTTAAAACGGAATCAGACATCGAACCGCTTTTGTTTTTATATCGGCGGTATGGCCTGGATTTTGTAAAATTGCTTCGGGGCATGTTTGCCCTTGCCATCTATGATCGAACCCAAGGGGAGTTGATCCTCGCCCGGGACCCCTTTGGGATTAAGCCGCTCTATTATGCTGAGACCCCTGCGGGTTTCTTTTTTGCATCAGAGCTCCAGGCGCTGTTAAAGGCCGGCGTTGCTTCCCGGGAGCTAGACCCAGGGATGCAAGAAGAGCTGCTTCAGCTGCGCTTTACCGTTGGCCGGGAAACACCTTTCAAAGAAATTAAGCGCGTTCTTCCGGGAGAGGTGCTGCGTGTTTATGAAGGGATGATTGTCGCCTCTCATATCCGAACCACCCCCTTGTTCACGCCTGCAGCCCCCTTAGAAGAAGCTGAAGCTTTTTCCTTGCTGGATCAGCATTTGGATGAGAGTGTTCGCCTTCATTTGCGCAGTGACGTGCCATATGGTCTTTTTCTATCAGGTGGCGTTGACTCTTCAACCCTCCTGGCGCTGATGCATCGCATCACCACCCAGCCTGTCCAAACGTTTACCACCGTGTTTCCAGAGTCTCCCAAGCATGATGAATCAGCCTATGCACGGGTAACGGCGCAGGCCTGTGGCGCCAACCATCATGAAGTACCTTTTACAGAAGCAGATTTTTGGGAATTTCTTCCACGGGTTGTCAACGTGGTGGATGATCCGTTTCTAGATTATTCTGCCCTGCCTACCTATAAAATGGCCTCCGTTGCAAAAGCCCATGGTATCAAAGTGATCCTGTGTGGAGAAGGCGCGGATGAGTTGCTGGCCGGCTATCGACGCTATCGAAAAGCATCTTGGCCTTGGTGGCTTGGCGGACGCGTGATGCGTCAACGCGGTAATTTCTCTAAAACAGCTTTGTTACGTCATCAAACCGACGGGTGGAAAACATCTTTACAAAGTGCCCTGCAAACCGGAGAGGGGCTGACTAACCTACAACGTGCCCAGGGCATTGATTGTAAATCCTGGTTGCCCAGCAATTTGTTGAACCGCCTGGATCGATGCTTAATGGCCCACGGCCTAGAGGGACGAACACCTTTCCTTGAACCCAAGCTGAGCGCGTTCTTGTTTGGATTACCAGATTCACTGAAGCTTCGCAAAGGCCATCATAAATGGCTTTTACGCACGTGGCTTGAGGCAAACCTTCCTGAGGCGCGCCCTTTCGCGAAAAAGCAAGGCTTCACCTTTCCGGCAGAGGCTTGGGTCTTGAAGCAAGGGAAAGTCTTTGGAGAACTACTCGCAAAACAGCCTGGCATCCAAGAGCTTTGTATGCCAGACGAGGTGCGCGCACTTTTTGGGAGCTCTAACAAAAAACAGGGCTTTTTAGCCTGGAGCCTTCTTTTTTATGCCCTTTGGCACCGCAAGCACGCGTTGGGTCTTTCTCTGGAAGGTGGGAGCGTGCGGGAGTTATTAGATCAGGCTTAGGGCCAGACGTGCTCCCTAAACAAAAAATGGGGCGAGTGACCGGGATCGAACCGGCGACCTCCAGAACCACAACCTGGCGCTCTAACCAACTGAGCTACACCCGCCATATACCAATAGGTACCCTTTTGTAGCTCGAGGAGCTGCCCTGGGTCAAGATTTTTTATTAGCATTCCTTTTACCCATGCTGTGAAAAATTTTCACTCCCACAAGGCGGGTGCGAACAGTTGCGCAGCTGGCAAAGATGTGCTAACCATAGATGTCCGTGTTTGCAGTGGAAATTTCCCAACGAATCTCCATCTTTCACGCATTTTCTTGGAATTGAACGGCTCCATGGAGGAGATGTGAATTTTCGTTCTGCACCTTTGATTCAGCGTTACGCGAATGTTCTATTGGAGCTCTGCGAAAATTTTAATGTTCGTAAAGCTTTTGAAAAAGACTGCCAGGTTTTGAGAAATATCCTTCAAAAAGATCCTGAAGGCTGGCGTTTTACCACGAGCCCCCTTGTGTCACAAGCCCAAAAGCAAAAATTGCTGTTTGAGCTTGCAAAACATTTAAAATTTTCTAAGCTTATGCAAGGGTTGCTTGGCCTTTTGGTCTATCACCGGCGCTTGCCTATGCTGGAAGCGGTCATGGTCTATTTTCTGGAACGCATAGCCTCCCAAGCAGACGCTTGTAACGTGCGTCTAATTACAGCGCGCGCCCTTTCGCAACAAGAAACAGAAACGCTTCAAGGGGTTTTGCACAAAACCCTTCGCAAGCAGATTCAGCTTGTGCCTGAAATTCAACCAGACATCCTAGGTGGGCTTGTGCTTTTATGGGAACAGTTCCGATGTGATGCTTCCGTGGCAACACGCCTGAAACGTTTACGTCAACAGCTTCAAGTAGAAAGTTAAGAGTTTATGAAGTTAGGTGCAGGAGAAATTTCCTCTCTTTTGAAAAAGCAAATCTTGGAAGCAGACCAGTCTTTTGCTGTTGAAGAAATAGGGCCTGTTTTAACAGTTGGAGATGGCATCGCTAGGGTTTGGGGACTGGATAATGCCCAAATGGGCGAAATGGTTGAGTTTCCAAGCGGTGTCAAGGGGATGGTTTTGAACCTAGAGTCTGACAGCGTCGGGATTGTGATTTTTGGGGATGATCGTCAGATTAAAGAAGGGGATCTTGTCCGTCGCACAGGAACCATTATGGATGTTCCTGTGGGGAAAGGCCTGCTGGGCCGGGTGGTAGACGGTTTGGGTAACCCCATCGATGGCAAGGGCCCTTTGCAGGACGTCACCACCATGCGGGTTGAGCGTAAAGCACCCGGCATCGTCCAGCGGCGCTCTGTATTTGAGCCCATGCAAACGGGTATCAAAGCCATTGACGCGCTTGTTCCCATTGGCCGGGGACAGCGGGAGCTTATCATCGGAGATCGCCAGACAGGGAAAACCAGCATCGCCTTGGACACCATTTTAAATCAGCGCGCTTTGAATGAGGGAAAAAGCCCCCAGGAAAAAATGCACTGCATCTATGTCGCCATTGGCCAAAAACGATCAACCATTGCCCAGATTGTAAAGATCCTTGAAGCCCAAGGTGCCCTAGCCTATACCACCGTGGTTGCAGCAACAGCTTCAGACAAAGCGCCTTTGCAATATATCTCCCCCTATACGGGATGCACCATGGGAGAATATTTCCGCGACAACGGAATGCATGCCGTGATCATCTACGATGACCTGTCTAAGCATTCTGTCGCCTACCGCCAAATGAGCTTGCTGCTGCGCCGCCCCCCTGGACGCGAAGCCTATCCTGGAGACGTTTTTTATTTACACTCCCGGTTGTTGGAGCGAGCGGCCAAACTTTCAGACGCATGTGGGGGCGGATCCCTCACGGCGCTCCCTATTATCGAAACCCAAGCAGGGGATGTGTCAGCTTACATCCCAACTAATGTAATTTCCATCACCGATGGTCAGATCTTTTTAGAGACAGACCTATTTTACAAAGGCATCCGTCCCGCCATTAATGTGGGCTTATCTGTAAGCCGTGTGGGCTCAGCAGCCCAAACAAAAGCCATGAAACAGGTCGCAGGTCGGCTCAAATTGGAGCTGGCGCAGTACCGCGAAATGGCAGCTTTTTCTCAGTTTGCTTCGGATCTGGATGCTTCTACCCAACAGCTCTTGCACCGCGGAAGCCGTTTGACAGAGCTTTTAAAGCAGCCCAAACATACTCCCTTTCCTGTTGCAGAGCAGGTAGTTTTGATGTTTGCAGGTGTACGTGGCTACCTCGACGCAATTCCGTTAGAAAAAATCCGCCGATTTGAGGAAGAGTTTTTGCTGTCTCTAGAACAAGATGACGTGGCAACCATGGAAGCCCTTCGGAAAGAGCCTACGTTAACCCCAGAAATCGAAGACAAATTAGTTGCATTTCTTGATCATTTTTTGAAAATTTTTATCTGAAGAAAAAACATTTATGTCAAGCTTACAGGATCTTCGTAACCGAAAAAAAAGCGTCCAAGCAACACAGAAAATTACGGCTGCGATGAAGATGGTTGCAGGGGCGAAGCTGCGCCGCTGTCAAGCTCAGCGAGATACCCTAGATTTAGTGCTGACTCACCTGCAACAAAACCTTGGACGTTGTTTGAGCCATTTACAAGAATTGGAAGAGGTGCCTGCTTTGCTGGCGGCCCCTTCTCCCAAGGCCAACATGCAGCATTTGGTTGTGTTACTCACCTCTGATCGAGGCCTGTGCGGTCATTTTAACCAACAACTGTTGCGAGCAGCTCGAGATTTTCAAAAGCAACGTCAGGAACAAGGCGAGCAGGTTGCTTTTTACTGTTTGGGTCGCAAAGGCTATGAAGCTCTCAAGAGAAACCCCGACGTTTGGGTCTTAGGCGGCGAGGATTTAGGAAATCCAAACCTTTTCTTTGAGAAGTCTCAGCAGATCTTGCAAAAGATCCTTTCCTTCAGGCAGGAAGAGCAGCTGGGACACGTAACCCTTGCCTATAATAAATTTAAAAATGTAATGGTTCAGGATTTAACATTTGATCAGCTCTTCCCTATCTGTGTAAAGCCCCATCCAGAGCAAGATAGAACCGCACAAGGAGGCCTCTATCTCTACGAGCCCTCTGTTCCAAAACTGCTAGAAAAAATGCTTCCCTTCTTCCTGGAGCTTCAGCTTTATCAAGCTATGGTTGAAAGCTATACCAGTGAGCAGGGAGCCCGGATGACGGCCATGGACGGTGCAACAGGGAATGCGGAGGACATGATCAAGCAATTGGTCCTTACCTATAATCGAACCCGTCAAGCCTCTATCACAAGAGAACTTATCGAGATCATTTCAGGAGCGGAAGCCTTATGAAGCAACCTATGCCACATCACCTTATGGGAAACATCAGCCAAATTATCGGCGCTGTTGTTGATGTTCAATTTGAAGGAAAAATCCCAGAAATCTTGAACGCCCTGCATGTAGCCCTAGAAGACCGCGTCCTGGTTTTGGAGGTCACGCAGCATTTGGGAGAAGGTGCCGTGCGCACCATTGCTATGGATGAGACGGAAGGCCTTCAACGCGGTATGGAGGTGCTGGACACGGGGCAGCCCATTTCCGTTCCCGTTGGGCGCGAAACCCTTGGACGCATCATGAATGTGATAGGGGAACCGATCGATAACCAAGGTCCTCTCCAAACCCAAGAGCGTTGGTCCATTCACCGCGAGGCTCCGCCTTTGACGGAACAATCCACTGAAACTAAAATCTTGGTCACAGGCATTAAAGTGGTAGATCTCCTTGCTCCCTATTCCCGCGGAGGTAAGATTGGTCTTTTTGGGGGGGCCGGCGTTGGGAAAACCGTGCTTATCATGGAATTGATCAATAATATCGCCAAAGCCCATGGGGGCTATTCTGTGTTTGCAGGAGTTGGAGAGCGCACCCGAGAAGGCAATGATCTCTACCACGAAATGATGGACTCAGGCGTTATCAAACCTCTTCAAGCGGGTGCTAACGGTAATGGATCAAAGGCTGCTCTTATTTATGGGCAGATGAATGAACCCCCAGGGGCACGGGCACGAGTGGCCCTTTCTGGTTTGACCGTTGCGGAATACTTTAGAGATGTTGAAGGACAAGATGTCTTGTTCTTCATCGACAACATCTTTCGATTTACCCAAGCGGGTTCAGAGGTATCAGCTCTTTTGGGGCGCATTCCCTCTGCCGTTGGGTATCAACCCACCTTGGCAACGGAGAT
>JBOFRK010000110.1:0-1316 GCA_051650945.1 Alphaproteobacteria bacterium | reverse complement strand
CCTGTTCGTTGGCTTTTTCCAGGGCACGGGTTAGGTCTTCATCAACTTCTTTGGCAAATTGGCTGGTCTGCACCAAGGTAGACCAGCTCGCCCGCTTCAGCTCTGAAAGAACGCCCTTTGAATTGTGCTCCAAGGCGGTGTCCGCCGTGTGGATGGCCGTGCCCACCTCTTGCCTAAGAACCAAAGCCATTGCGGCAGCGCTCAGTTTTGAAAGGTCATGGGCTTGTTGGATTTGCGCGTCGCTTGGCATATCCGAAGGCTTCAGGCTGCCTTTCTTGGCCAGCAATTCCGGAACTCCCAGCTGCCATTCTGCCAAGGTTTCTGCCATGGCCTGGCCAAGAGCACCAGCTGCTGCGCCGCGTCCTGGATCGTCCCAATTCAAAATCGCGCCTGTTGCGGCACCGACCAGGCCATGGGCCAGCTTGTGCTCCACAAAGCCCATGCCCTCCAAGCGAGCCTCTCCAAGGTGTTGCGAGGCAACACCCCCAAGCGTATCGGCAGCAAAGATGGTGGCGCCGGAGGCCAGTGCATCCTCAAAGCGCTTCCCTCCAAGGGTGGCCTGAACAGGCACAGAAATCGATGCTTTCAGGCCTGCATAGGTTGCATGCTCCCCGAAGGTTTTAAGCTCTGTCGTAGGAATTTTTAGCCCCGTTGCAAGCCCTTCCGTTAAACCAGCCGTCGCGATGGCTGTGGCGATGGATTTCAAAGACGGCGGTTTGAAAGCATCTTCCAGCGCCTTGCCCAGGTTTCCCTGGTGGTTCAGGGTGCCCACGGTTGCCGCCGTCGCAACGGCCTGAACCCCAGCTTTGGCGGCAAGAAATGCCGCCCCTTCCGCGCCAAACCCCATGGCCGTTGCGGCTTGGGCCGCAGGCCCCCCAGCACCTCCCGTGGCAATCGTCACCGCCAAGGCCAGCACCGCTGCAAAGCCGGGGGTGAGGCTGAAGGTCGATTGTTCCCAGTGTTCGTGGGTTTCCCTCACAGGGTTGATGTGGAGCTGGGGCGAAAGTGGAAGCTCTTGCTCAGGGGGTTCCTTTGGGGAAAGATGGATTTTCGCTTTCGCGGGAATGACAAAAGAAGAGGCAGGCATGGCAAAAGAAGACGCGGGAATCCAGAGCACAAAAACCCTGGCGTTCGCCAGGGTGTGGAGGAGGAGCAGACAGCAAGAGAGGAGGCGCTTGATCACCTAATTTGCTCTGTTTTCAAAGCAATTTGTTCTTCCACCCTATCCAGAAAAAATTTACCAAAATCTTCAGCAACAATTTCCAAAACAGGTGTTTCTTCATAGCCACCCAAAGGCCAGGCCACCACGGGGCACT
>JBOFRK010000109.1:0-6001 GCA_051650945.1 Alphaproteobacteria bacterium | reverse complement strand
ACATTTTTAAAAGTTATCGGACGACCACCAGGTAAGTTAATCTTTCCCAAAGTAAACCTTAGACTCCCCAAGAACCGTCAGCAAGCGATAGAGATAGCGCTGAAAAAAAACCCGTCTCTCCAGGCTTCTAAACTTCAAGAAGAAGCCTCTAGGTATGATACCAATGCGCAAATTGGGGCTTTACTGCCTCAGGTAACGGCCGATGCCGGCACCTCTCGCTCTCTTCAAGATGGGGCTGGTGCTGCTACCTCAGGTGGAGGAAAAGATATGTCTGTAAGGCTTTCCGTTTCAGTTCCCATTTATCGCCAGGGGTTAACCCATTCTAGGGTGCGAGAAGCTGAGCAAAGATCCGCAGAAACAAAAGCTTCTCGCCAGAGCACCCAGCGGGCTGTGGTTCAGGCGATGACCCAGGCATGGACAAGCTGGATTGCAGCTCAAAAAAGTAGGGAGCAGCTTGCGCTGCAGGTTGATGCGAACGATCTTGCTTTGCGGGGCGTTCGAGAAGAATATACCATGGGCCTTAAAAGTCTTTTGGATGTGCTGCAGATTGAAGAAAAATGGCGTGACGCACAAATTGCTTTGGTGCGAGCTCGCCAGACTGAAACCCTTGCACAGTTTCAAATTTTGGTACTAATTGGCGAATTAACAGCAAGAAACCTGAAACTTAAGGTTCCCTACCATGATCCTAATGTTTATTATAATGAACACCGAGGAGATTGGTTTGGCCTAAAATAGGGGGTTCGTTTATAATATGTCTATGTTAATTGTTTTTTGAGGTTTTTACGGACAAAGTGGAAAACGATAATTCGAAATTTTTGGGTTTACGTTGTGATTTTTTTAAAATTAGAGGATGTTTATGAGTCAAGTGGAATACCAAGATGACCCCTCTATGGAAGAAATTTTGGCTTCCATCCGGCGTATCATTACCGAAGAAAAGGGCGTTCCTTCTTTGAGGCCTGCGCCTTCAGTGGATACGACGCTTCCAGGAAATCTGGAAAAGCCCCTTTCACCTCCCCATAAAGAGCCACGATCTCATGAGCATTCCGCCCATCCATTCCCTCCACGGATTTTAAAAACATCTTATGAAACGCCTGTGGGCGCTGCCCCTGTTGAGGTTGTGGAGCAAAAAGAAGCAACGCCACCTCCTTTGGGCGCACGAAAAAAATCTGGCCCCCAGGGTGTTCGTTTGGTGAAGAATCGTGAAGCCGTATCTTCCCCTGAAACCAAGTCTGTTCGTTTTGAAGAATCCAGCGCCCGTGTCCTAGAAAATTTCTTTCTAGATGCCCTAAGGCCTCTCATTCGAGAGTGGCTGGATGATCACATGCCCTCTCTGGTTAAGCAGATTGCGACAGAACACGTAGAAGAAATCTTGTATAAAAAAATTTTTAAATAGTGGTGAAGCAGCTATCGGCTTTCCTTGAACAAGACCAGCGTTTGATCTGGCATCCTTTTACCCAAGAAAAAAATGCTCCGCTGCCGATTTTGATTGAAAAAGGCTCAGGGGCTCACCTTTATGACGCAGATGGGAAGGCATACCTCGACCTTATCTCAAGTTGGTGGGTGAACCTGCACGGACATGGCTGTCCTGCCATTGCTGAGGCTATCTACGCCCAAGCCTTAGAGCTCGAACAGGTAATTTTCGCAGGCTTCACCCATAAACCTGCCATCACCCTTTGCCAAGCGCTTGGAGCCATCTTGCCCGCTTCCCTTTCCAAATATTTTTTCTCAGACAATGGTTCAACAGCTGTTGAGGTTGCCCTTAAAATGGCCTACCAATTTTGGTGGAATCAGGGTGAGCCCCGAAGGCGCCTCTTCCTAAGCTTTGAGGGTGCTTACCATGGCGACACGTTTGGCGCGATGAGTGTGGGGAGAACGTCTGGATTTCACGGCGCTTTCCAAGATTTTTTATTTGAGACAGCCACCCTTCCCTTTCCTGCTACATGGGAGGGGGATGAAACGGTTGCCCAGAAAGAAGACGCTGCTCTGGAGCAGCTGGAAACCCTTTTAAAAAAACAGGCAACTCATATTGCAGGCATGATCCTTGAGCCATTGGTTCAAGGAGCTTCTGGCATGCGCTGTTGCCGCCCCAGTTTTTTAAATCGTTTGATGGCCCTGCTAAAAGCCCATGGCATTTTAATTCTTTTTGATGAGGTGATGACCGGGTTTGGGCGCACAGGAACCACCTTTGCTTATGAACAACTGGAACATGTTCCTGATATTTTATGCCTTTCAAAAGGACTCACAGGTGGGTTTTTGCCGTTGGCCTTGACCGTTGCGTCACAACCAATCTATGAGGCTTTTTTAGGGGACACGTTTTCGAAGGCCTTGGCCCACGGCCATTCTTATACAGCAAACCCTTTGGGGTGTGCAGCCGCGATTGCCTCCCTAAACCTTCTGCAAAGTCCCCAAACTCAGCAACAGCTAGCAGATTTGGCGGTGGCTCAGCGCAAGGGCGTTCAACACTTGCAAGAAGCAATTCCTGAGCGCATTCATCGGGTACGCTCTGTGGGAACGATTGCAGCCTTTGAGTGGCGCGAACCCCTAAGCAGCCCCAACAGCTCACTTCAACGCTTGAAACAAGACGCTCTGGAAGCTGGGTTTTTAATACGCCCCCTGGGGCAAATCGTCTACCTGCTTCCTCCCTATTGCACACCTTTAGAAGCGCTTGAAAACGTTTATGGATGGCTAGCCCATTATGGACACGATTTAGGTTGACCCTTTTCCAGGGGATAGTATAACCTTCCAGCAGGTCACGACCTAAGTTTATGAAGTGAGGCGAATGATGACGAATATGGAGCATGTGACGCAGCTTTTAAAGCAGGCGTTTCCCGAGGGTTTTGTTCAGCTTGAAGATCTTGTGGGGGATGACAATCATTTGAAAGTGTCAATCGTTTCACCTGTTTTCGCGGACAAGACCAAGGTACAACAGCACCAAATGGTTTACCTCGCCCTGCAAGGGAAGATGGACCAAGAGCTTCATGCTCTTTCTATAGAGACCCGCGCTCCCTAGATATTCTTTAGTTTGATTAAGAGAAGGATTAATGATGTCAGCCATATTTGAAAGCATCCGTCAGCAAATTGCTGAACACCCGGTAGTTTTATATATGAAGGGAACCCCTGCCCAACCCCAGTGTGGATTCTCTTCAGTGGTGGTTCAAATTTTGAACCAGCTTGGGATAACATTCAAAGGCGTTAACGTGCTAGAAAATGATGAGATTCGCCAAGGCATCAAAGACTTTACGAATTGGCCCACCGTTCCTCAGCTTTATGTGAAAGGTGACTTTGTGGGCGGGTGTGATATCGTGCGAGAGATGTACCAGAATGGCGAATTGCGTACATTGTTGCAGGAAAAAGGCCTCCTTGCAAAAGACTAAGGCTTAGGACTTAAGGGGAATTGCTGGCATGCAGCTGGTTCGGGGAACACGGGATCTTTTATTTCAAGACTACCCTCTTTTTCGTGAGGTGGTCGAGGCAGCACGCGTGAAGGCTGGATCTTACGGATTTCAAGAAGTGTCTACCCCCATTTTAGAAATGGCGAACCTATTCAAACACACTTCTGGCGAGACGTCTGACATTGTCTCAAAAGAGATGTTTGAGGTTGCTTCCAGGGGCGCTGAAAAAGAAGAAGTTCAAGCAATGGTCTTGCGGCCGGAAGGGACAGCACCCTTCATGCGCGCCGTGCTGAGCAATGGATTGCATCAACAGCTTCCTGTTAAAGCTTTTTATCAAGGGCCGATGTTTCGCTATGACCGCCCCCAAAAAGGGCGCTTACGTCAATTTCACCAAGTGGGGGTTGAGTGGATTGGGGACGCAACTCCTTGGGCGGATGTTGACGTTATGGCTTGTGCTGCAGATTATCTGAGAGTTTTGGGCCTTTCGAAAGCCGTCACGTTACAGATCAACACCTTGGGAGACTCCCAAAGCCGAGAGCATCACCGTCAGAGCTTGGTTGCTTATTTCCAAGGCCATGCCCAAGATCTATCTCCGGAAAGCTTGAAGCGCCTCACCACAAACCCTTTGCGGATTTTGGATAGCAAACACCCGGTAGATCAAGAAATCGCCAGGGGCGCCCCGCGGATTTTGGATTACCTAACCCCTACTTCCCAAGCCTTTTTTGAAACGGTGAAAACTGGCCTTAATGCACTTGATATTCCTTACGAAGTAGAACCATCCCTGGTTCGCGGACTAGACTATTACAGCCACACAGCCTTTGAGTTCACAACACCTGAGCTGGGGGCGCAGCAAACGGTTTTAGCAGGGGGGCGCTATGACGGTTTATCCCAATTGTTGGGAGGGCCGCCCCTTCCAGGAATTGGGTGGGCCGCCGGGGTGGAGCGCTTGATTCTCTTGAAAGCCCAGCTTGCACCTTTTGAAATGCTGGCTCCCTTGTTACGGATTGCCGTTTTGCCCATGGGTGAGGCCGATGCACCCCAAGCCCTGGCGCTGGCCCATCAACTTCGGGACGCCGGGCATTGGACGGAGATTCTGTGGGGCACTTCCCAGCTTGGGAAAAAATTGAAGAAAGCGGATAAGCAGGGGTTTACACATGCGCTTATTCTAGGAGAAGAAGAGCTTCGTCAACACTCTATTACAGTGAAAAACCTTGTAACTGGGGCGCAAACCATGGTTGCGTTGAGCAAGCTTGTCCTCTATTTTAAAAACTCATACCACATTTCAGATTGAATACATGGATAAAGCCTCGATCCAAGTCTTAAGGATTTAGAGCAGTTAAACGTGAAACTTAGTATCACCTCACGCGCAAGGTCTAAACAGCTAATCAGCCAATTCTCTCCGATTTTTTATATATTCACCAATGCGCTCTTTAAGCAAATTAGGATCTTTAAGCCCTTCGCAGAACTCCTTGGGTGTCATGCCACCTGTCCCAGCAACAACAAACGTCCCTTTCAATTTTCCAGTTTTCGCTGGATAGATAACTCGAATGCCATGTTTTTTCAAGAAAGAAGGATTCTGAAGCAGAAATTTGCTCGCGGATTCAACTTTTTCAGGCGAAATTTCATCACCTTTTTGGTAGACAATATTCCCAAGCTTGTTTCCTTTCTTCAAAATTTCTTCGATATAAAACTCTATAAAATCTTTATCTCTGAAACTCGTTTTTCCCGAAACATGCAACCAAAGAGGCGCAGCTGGCCCCGTGTAAGAATAATCTTTACTTTCCGAGCATTTTGCTTCTGTTTGTTCGATGAAAGAGCGCATCTGCCCATCCGGAACTTCTTCTATCCCCATTACGGGAAGACTTCCGCCTTTCGCGTAGATTTTATTTTTTTCTTCGGCTGCACGCAAAAGCGCTTCTTTTGTTGGATACTTTCCCGCAAAATTTTCATCAACTGTTACCGGGATTGTCACTTTTGAAAGATCTCCCCCCAGATCCTTAATCGCTTTTACGAAAGAAGCTAGTGTGTGATGGCTGTCAGACAAAACATAAGGGCGCAATCCTCCTATGCTCATCGTTTTGATAACACGAAGGGGCTCCATAAAAGGGCTTGTTCCACTATTAAAACAAAAAACAGGTTTGTTGTTTTCTAAGAAAAATCCTCGAATTCTCCCCTTTTTTTTCTGTTCTTCCAAAGGGATTTTTTTGCTAATATCTTTCACGATTTCTTTAGATATTTTATTAACCACTTCCATGGATACAGATTGTTGCCCAGCCATAATCTCGTTTAGAGGAACAAATACTAAATTTTCAGGTTCTGAAGGACAATAAAGCTCATGGGTGGATTGTGACCCAACTTCCGTTGATGAAAATGCAGGAAAAATTGAAAGAATAAAAAGCGAAATAGTTGCTCGATGAAATGGCATCACAAACCTCATTTTTAATGTCTAATATCAAGATGTTAACTATTTTCAATTAGGGCGTGTCCTCAATTGAGCCAAATGATTGCGGAAGCCAATTGAATAGCGCCGAGGAAGTTGGTAGCTGTTTTGTCATAACGTGTTGCAATAGCACGGTATTGCTTGAGTTTTGAGAAGAAATTCTCCATCA
>JBOFRK010000108.1:0-1042 GCA_051650945.1 Alphaproteobacteria bacterium | reverse complement strand
GTTAAGCCACCTGGAACAGATGTGTGATTTAGAGGCCCAAAAGACTCCATCCACTTCTGCCGCCCAAAGGCACTTCACCCACCCTATTCACTTGATCGCCCGTGCTTATGGGCTTAACACATAAGGATTAATCTATGGCAAAAGCTTTTGTACCTGCTGATATTCTGCCCCTAGACGTTTATGAACAGCAACGCCCTGAAAAGCGCTTAGAGATTCTGGAGCTCAAGAAAAATCGCAGGGTGCACGTGGGGCCCCATGCTGTGTTTTTATTTGAAAATGCGGAAACCCTTTGGTGGCAGATCCACGAGATGTTGCGCATTGAAAAGGGGGGAGACGCACAACTTGAAGATGAACTCCGGGCCTATAATCCCCTCCTTCCCCAGGGGAATGACTTGGTGGCCACCCTTATGCTGGAGATTTCAGATGCGGCTGAACGCAAAACGCTCCTCGCCCAATGGGGCCATTTAGAAGAAACCGTTTTTTTGCAGATGGGGGACTTTTCTGTTCAAGCTCGCTCCGTAGACACGGAAGAACGGACAGATCCATCCGGGAAAACATCCTCTGTCCATTTCCTCCGCTTTTCGTTTGATGCGCAAGCCAAGCTTGCTTTTTTGAAGGGGAGCGAACCTATCAGCCTGCGCATCGCCCATCCGGGCTATACGCATCAAGCGCTCCTCCCCCAAGCAGTTCATGAAGCTTTGTGTAAAGACCTGACACCATAAAAAAAAGACCCCAAAGCGGTCTTTGGGGTCTTTTTGAAATGTCGAGAGGCTTTTATAGAAGCTTTAGTTTTTTAACGAAGGGTCTCCAACCCAACCTATGAAGTGGGGATAGTACGTAGTCGACCCTGAAGAAAGGGATTAGGGTCGAGGTGAGGCCGAAAGTGTTCGGGTATCCAGTTGAGGTAGGCGCAGAGCGATGGCGATTAAAAGCATAAAAAAGGATAGGATCTTTCTCAAGATCATCCTTAAATTGTGCCCCACAGCACATAGCAGGGCATTCAAGGCGCCACCGAGCGTGCCTTTGAGGAAGTTGCGGCGTA
>JBOFRK010000107.1:0-2535 GCA_051650945.1 Alphaproteobacteria bacterium | reverse complement strand
TGTGATGTGGGGTCTGACGCAGACATCGAAACCCTTTTCAAAACCCTTGAGGCCCAGTGGGGCTCGCTGGATTTTGTGCTCCACGCCATTGCCTTCGTCGACAAGGAGGAGCTGAAACATCAATATGTCACCACCTCTCGGGCTAATTTTCTCCAAGCTCTTGATATTTCTTGCTATTCTTTTACGGCGGTGGCCAACCATGCTTCCGCTTTAATGCCCCAGGGGGGAAGCCTCCTGACATTGACATACCATGGCTCCCAGCGGGTGATGCCCCACTACAACGTCATGGGGGTTGCCAAAGCTGCTTTAGAAGCCAGCGTGCGCTATTTGGCCGCTGACTTGGGGGGGCAAAACATTCGGGTGAACGCCCTTTCGGCAGGGCCTGTGAAGACTCTAGCAGCCTCAGGTATAGGAGACTTTAACTATATCTTGAAATGGAACCAGTATAATGCTCCCTTGAAGCGGAATATAACCCTTGAAGACGTTGGCGGAAGTGGTCTCTATTTGCTCAGCGATCTTTCTTCGGGCGTTACGGGAGAAGTCCACTATGTGGATTCTGGCTATCATGTCGTGGGCATGAAGGCTGTGGATGCGCCTGATATTGCGACGGTGATTTGATCGGCTTGGGCCGCCAACCTTAAAAAAGGGTTTGTTCATGGGAAGGTTTTTTCGGTTTCTTCGTAAGCTGGTGGTAGGATTGTGCGCAACCCTTGGGTTTATGCTGCTTTTGAGTATCGTTGGGTTTTGGGTATTCCGCAGCATGGTGCAACCGCGTTTTGCCCTGCAGGAGACAAACGTTTTAGAGCTTTCTCTAAAAGGAAGCTTTATGGAAGGGGTCTCCCTAAATCCTCTCCAACAGCTGCTGGAAGGGGGGAGGACGTCTTTCTATCAAACCCTAACGGTTTTGGAGCACGCTTCGAAAGACCCTCATGTCTCAGGGCTTTTCATCACCCTTGAGAGCCCTGAGCTTGGCCTTGCGCAACTTCAAGAGCTTCGTGCCCTTTTCAAAACGTTTCGCAAAAACGGCAAATTCGTGCATGTGCACACCCAAAGCTTTGGAGAGCTTTCTCCTGCGACGCCTCTTTATTACCTGGCCAGCGTTGCGGACCATATCTCCATCCAACCTTTGGGGATGGTTTGCGTCACCGGGCTGAGCATAGAGACCCCGTTTTTAAAAGGCTTTTTAGATTGGGCGGGGGCCCAAGCCCAATTCGCCAAGCGGGAGGCTTACAAATCTTTTCCTGAAATGTTCACGGAAAAGAAGATGAGCGAGCCTTCTAAGCAAGCTCTAACAGCGCTCCTCCACGCTTTGTCCCAGCAGCTGGTCCAAGGTATTGCCGAAGATCGCAAGCTTTCTGCTGCTCAGGTTGAAACGGCTTTCGCCCATGCTCCCCTGTCAGACGAGGAGGGGAAGGAGGCTAAGCTGATCGACGCCATCTGTTATGAATCAGAAGCCTTAGCGTTGGCCCAAAAAAAGGCGCAGATGGCGCCTGTTTTGGCATTTTCCACGTATAAAAGGATGGTGCGGCAGGCGGAGGGAAAGCTTGGGCGTAAAAGCGCCTCTGTTGCGTTGGTTTTTGGGGAAGGGATGATTCTCCAAGAAGCGCCTCCGGGAATGTCTCCCTTAAGCTCAGGCCAAGAAGCCATTGCGGCTATTCCAACCCTCAGGCTTTTTGAAAAACTTGAGCAGGACCCAGACATTAAAGCGCTGGTTTATCGCATCGACAGCGGCGGCGGGCACGCCCTCGCCTCGGATAGCATCCGAGAAGGGCTTCAACGGCTTCGCAAGGCTGGTAAAACAGTGGTGGTTTCCATGGGGAATGTGGCAGCTTCCGGGGGGTATATGATTGCCCTGGGGGCCCATCGCATCCTGGCAGAGCCTGCAACCCTTACGGGATCTATCGGCGTGTTTGGGGGGAAGTTAAGCCTGGAAGCTTTTTGGAAAAAATTTGAGATTGGCTGGGACGGGGTTTCAACCCACCCCCAGGCTTCTATGGCCAGCTTAAACCGTCCTTTTTCCGAAAAAGAATTTAAGCTTTTAGACAAATGGGCTGGTCAGCTGTATAGTCATTTTCTGACCCTGACGGCTACAGCACGCAAGCTTACGCAAGAAGAGGCTCGAGCAGCAGCCCAGGGCCGCGTGTGGACAGGTCAACAAGCCTATAACCTGAAACTGGTTGACAGGCTTGGGGGGTTGGGCGATGCGATTCTGGAAGCAAAACAATTGGCGCACCTTGGCCCTGATGCGTTGGTTAAAGTTTATCCGCGCCCAAAATCATTCCCGGAGCTGATTTTGGATGCTATCAGCGGTTCTGGTGCAACCCAAGAGGAGGCGCTAGCCATGTTGCGAACGTGTATTCAAGGGGAAGGTATTTCGTTTATGCGCGACGTTTTGAGCGGGCTTAAAAGCTTTTTGCATAGCCTTGGGCTTCACCCACCCCTTGCTTTAACCGTTGAGTAGCGCCTTATGAAGCCTTTATTTGAGACTTTTTTTGAAAGCGCCCTAGACACCATTCGTCGGGAGGAGCGCTATCG
>JBOFRK010000106.1:0-2179 GCA_051650945.1 Alphaproteobacteria bacterium | reverse complement strand
CTCTCAGCTCTCCCGGGCCGTCGAACAGCGAGAAGATAAACGGCCCCAGCTTTCGGACCTGCGTGAATCAGGTTCTATTGAACAAGATGCGGACGTTGTCTTATTCGTCTATCGGGAAGAATATTATGAATCTCGCAAGAAACCTCAGGAGGGAACAGAGAAAATGGAGGCATGGCAGCAGCAGATGGCAGGGCTACACAACCGCGCGGAGGTGGTGATTGCGAAACAGCGCCACGGACCCATTGGAAGCATCTATTTGCATTTTGAAGGCAAGCTGACGAAATTTTCAAACTTGATAAGCAATGACCGAGTGCCCCATGCGCCCCGTTAGCCTGCCCTCATCGCCTGTTGAGGTACTAGACCAGCTTCCGCTAACAGCTACTTCGGTTTGTGAAGTAAATTTGGACGCCCTCGCAAACAATTACCGCTTTTTGCAAGATAAAGTGGCTGCTTGCGTTTGCTCAGCTGTGGTGAAGGCAGATGCCTATGGGCTGGGGGTTGGGCCTGTGGCGCGTAAGCTTGCAGAAGCGGGTGCTAAAGAATTTTTTGTAGCAACCCTGGAGGAGGGAATTCAGCTTCGCGGCATCCTCCCTTTTGTCACCATTTATGTGCTCAATGGTCTTTGGCCTGGAACAGAGTCTGTGTTTGACCAGCATCGCCTTGTTCCTGTTTTAGCAGATATGGGGCAAGTGGCGCTGTGGAAGCACTATGCTGCCCAGAAAGAAAAGCATCTTGGGGCGATTGTGCAAGTGGATACGGGGCTGGTTCGTTTAGGGCTTTCGTTTGAAGAATTGGGCTTACAACTTCAAGACAGAGGTGGCTTTGCTGGCTTGCAACTCCATTATGTGATGAGCCACCTAGCCTGCGCCTATCAACCGGATCATCCTTATAACCAACAGCAGCGAGCAGCTTTTGCAGCCGTGCGGGCGTTGCTTCCAGGGATTCCTGGAAGTTTTGCGGGGTCTGGGGGAATTTTCCACGGGCCAGATTATTGGTTTGATATGGTGCGACCAGGGCGTTTGCTCTATGGCTCAAGCTTTACAGCAGAAGAAGTGTTCCGAGCTGCAGTGCAACCGGTGGTAACCCTCCGATCACGGGTCTTACAACTTCAAACGGTTCGAAAGGGTCAGTCTGTGGGCTATGATCAAACCTATTGGGCGGAGCGTCCTATGCGGCTGGCCACCATTTCCATGGGCTATGCAGATGGCTATATGCGCAGCCTTGGAAATAAAGGAGTGGCCATGGTGAAGGGACGTGAGGTTCCTGTTGTGGGACGGATTTCAATGGATCTGGCGACCCTTGATGTAACGGATTTACCCGAGGATTGGGTTTATCCTGGGTCTTGGGTGGAGCTGATCAACCAACACATCACCGTGGATGCGGTTGCGGAGGCAGCAGGTACAGTTTCTTGGGAAATTTTGACGCGCCTTGGAAAGCGTCCCCATAGAATCTACTTTGGAGATGCAGCATGATAGGCTTTCTGGAAACCATTGGTCGCCTTTTTCTTAGCTTTCTCGTTTCGGTAGGGCGGGTGAGCCTGTTTACGTGGAAAACCCTTCAAGATGGCTTGCGCCCCCCCTATTACGGACGCATTTGGTTGCGACAGTTTTTGGATATGGGCTATTTTTCCCTTCCGGTTGTGGGGCTGACAGCTATTTTCACAGGCATGGTTTTGGCGCTTCAAAGTTATACGGGCTTTTCTCGATTTAACGGTGAGGGGAGCATCGCAACGGTTGTGGTGTTATCCATGACCCGGGAGCTGGGGCCTGTTTTGGCAGGCCTCATGGTTGCGGGGCGCTTAGGCGCCTCCATTGCAGCGGAACTTGGTACCATGCGGGTGACAGAACAAATTGACGCACTGGTGACCCTTTCCTCAAACCCCTTTCGATACCTCATTTTCCCTCGTTTTTTAGCGGGGGTGCTGATGCTGCCTTTGCTGGTGATGGTGGCAGATTGCTTGGGGATTTTTGGGGGTTATCTGGTGAGCACCTACAAGCTTGGGTTTAACCCTGCAAGCTACCTTAAGCAGACCTTTGATTTTCTGGAGCCAACAGATGTGATCTCAGGCCTTGTGAAGGCTTGCTGCTTTGGATTTTGGGTCAGCTTGATGGGGTGCTACCACGGCTATACCTCTGCAGGAGGCGCCCAAGGGGTTGGCGTTGCGGCAACCCGCGCGGTG
>JBOFRK010000105.1:0-6839 GCA_051650945.1 Alphaproteobacteria bacterium | reverse complement strand
TCCGATCTGGGTCATAGGTATCATCATTGGTAAAAAAGCGATACCAACGGCTCTCTTTCGTCAAAATAACGGATTCTAATCTGCTGTCGCTAAAACGATGATTTCCCACAAACGCGATCCGCCGAACTCCTGTGGATGGACCTTCTTCAATTTCAAAAATCAAATCAACACGATTTTGGTCTTTTTCTATAATTTTAGGCTCAACCTTCGCCGCAAAACGTCCTTTTAACCTATAAATTTCTCGAATTTTTTGGGCAGCTTCTTGAACCCGCCCAGGTGTATAAACCTCCCGTGGTTTTATCTTAATTTCTTCTTTAAAAATTTCATCTGTAACCTTGTCATTGCCTTCAAAAGCAACTTGGTTGATCATACGGTTCTCAACCACTTTAATCCATAAGGTATTTCCACGAACCTGAAAAACAACATCTGCAAAAAGCCCCGTCGCAAAAAGCGTTTTCAATGCAGCATCAAGCCGTTCAGACCCCACATCTTCTCCCTGCTTGAAGGTTAAGTGAGACAAAACCGTTTGTGTATCAACCCTAACATTTCCTTCAACTTGGATTTTTTGAACCACCCCAGCATAGCCAAACGATGCAAAACAACCCACGTAGCTGAATATAAAGAATACCCGAAAGAATTGATTAAAATACCTCATAAAACCTTTTTCTACCTTTTACCTGTCTTTTTTCCCTCATGAGCAAACAGCGAAACGAAGCTCTCAGCCTCCAATTTTTTCAACCGGTCTAGTTACTTAAACAATCCTACAAAAAAATGGAACACTTTAAGCTGTGATAAATCATTCCAAGTTGAAAAAACAACCAAACTTAACACGCAAAGCAACCCAAAACGAAACCCCCATTCTTGAGCTTTCTCCGAAAGAGGTTTTCCCCGAACCGCTTCAATCCCATAAAAAAGCAAATGCCCCCCATCCAGCATGGGAATAGGGAAAAGGTTAATCAATCCCAGGTTGATGGAAAGCAGCCCCATAAACCAGAAAAAAGTTGGGATGCCGAGGCTCGCAACCTCACCAGACATCTTCGCAATGCGCAGCACACCCCCAATTTCATCCCCTGAGCGCATGCCTGTTAGCATCTGCCCAACGGCTTCAAGGGTTTTCCAGGAAATCACAAAAACCTCCCCAATGGCTTTTCCAACGGCCATCAAGGGGTTTTGTGAAATAAATTCAACTTGCCCGCTTGAGCTGACCCCAAGCCTCCCAATGCGATGGGTATACCCAAACCGGTCTTGAAAATGAATCGTCTCAGGCATCACAGACAGTTGAAGCGTTTCCTTTTCTCTTTGAACCTCAAAAGCCAAGCTAGTCCCTGGGCTTTCTCGCACAATGTCGACGATCTCTTCAAAGCGGTTCACGGGGTTCCCCTGGAGTTTCAAAACCCGATCACCTGTCTTTAGGCCCGCTAAGGCTGCGGCACTTTCATGAAGCACGTTACCCAAAACAGGAACCGTATACCGCTCTCCAACGGTCATAAACACCCCCGCAAAAATAACAATCGCAAACAGGTAATTGGCCAAGGGTCCAGCTACTGTCACCGCAATCCGTTGCCAAACTGTTTTGTAGAACAAGGAATAATCTTTCAGGTCTTGGGAGAGAGACCCTAATTTTTCCATATCTGGTTTGCTTGAAGCATCTGCATCCCCAAGCATTTTAACATAGCCACCAAGGGGCAATAGGCTGATCTTCCAGCGTGTTCCTCGCTTATCATTCCATCCCAAAAGCTCCGGCCCAAAGCCAATTGAAAAAACCTCAACTTTCACGCCATTATAGCGCGCCACGAGGTAGTGCCCCAACTCGTGAACAAACACAAGCACCGTCAGCACCAACAAAAACGGGATAAGATAACCTAATAAATGAAAAAGCGTATCCATTATTCTCTACAATTAACCTCGGCATATTCACCCCCTTTGTAACGTGCCTTTCACCAGAACACAATCCCCAAAAAAAACTTTTTCCCCTCAAATGCGGAAAAAGCGAAACGGGTTAATCACCTAAATTAATTAAAATACATTCGGTTATGATTTATTTACGTTTTTTTAATTAAATATTTTTTTCATATTCTTATTTTTTACTTTTTGTTAATAATTATTATCATATAATTTCAATATAGTATATTTTTTGACACAAGGGAGCCTGTCAGATGAAAAAAAAATATAGCCTATTTTTTGCCTATTTTTTAACTTCTATAGCATTTTCAACAGAGGGAAACTCAGAGCCCACCTCTGAAAATTCTGCTGGACAGCAAGTATTCCCCAAATTTTTTAGCCCCAAAGGAGCTGCTTTAGGAAATCCATTAAAAGAGCTCAGAAGAATGGGAAAAAATTCTCAAGAATCTGAGGCAGATCCGATAACAGGCGCCTTCACACCTCCCTACGAAAAATCTTCCCACTTTGGAGAAAATGTAGCTGAAGCTTGGAGAACAACGCAGGAAAAATTTAAAGAATTTTTTTTAGGCACGACAAAGAAGCCAGAGGATAAAGATGGTTCGAAAAAACCTGTGGTGATGCCCTAACAAATCAAGTTATAAGTTGGGAACATAGGGTTTTTAATCTAAAAAAATTTGTCATATAGAAAAATCTACTTTATCTAAAGGTGGAGAACGGAAAACAAGGATGTCACATTGATAAGCTCTGAGCTGATAAACAAAAACGCTATAGCCTTATACACAACGGTTAGCACAGAACAAGAGGCAAACCAACTGGCAGAATCCGCCATCCTTAGTAAACTAGCAGTTTGCGTAAATATCATCCCCAATGGCAAGTCTATTTATTTGTGGGAAGGAAACGCAGAACATGCCCATGAACACTATATGTTATTTAAAACAACAACAAATCTGATAGATAAATTAGAACAATTCATCCTTGCAAACCACCCCTATCAACTGCCCGCTATTTTTAAATTCAAGGCAGAATGCTCTGAAAAATTCATGGATTACATGAGGCTGATCACTCCATAAACTAAGAAAAAGGCCCCAAACGGGGCGCCCAATGCTGAACGCCCACATAATTTATGAAGCCGAGGTTTGAAATTTAATGCTTTTGTTGTGCTTTGGTTGTCCCCTGCTCCGCTTCTTCTTCTAGGCGCTGACGGAGCAATTCAGCAAAATCAACTGGTTTGAGAAACAAAGGTGGGAAGCCGCTTTCTTGTGTCACCCTCGAGACAATAGCACGTGCAAAAGGAAACAACAAACGGGGGCATTCCACAAAAAGAATCAAGCGCATCACATCATCAGGAAACCCAGACAGCGTGAAAACACCTGCATAGTCCAGCTCAATTAAATAAACAGATTTCTGACTCTGTTCAACCTTTGCTTTGATTTTCAAACTCACTTCAAAAGATTGTTCAGTCAAGTGCTGTCCGCTCACCTCAATGTTAACCGTACTAGAGCTTGTGGTTTCTTGATTCACTAAATTTTCAATGGGATTAGGATTTTCAAAAGAAAGATCCTTAATATATTGGGCGTTAATCGCAATTCCTTGGGTTTGTTCTTCTGTTCCTGAAACTTCAGTTTCCTCCAGTGGAACCGCTCCATTCTTCTTTTTTTTATCAGTCATCTTGAACTTCCTTTCAATCCTGTAGTTATTTCTCTACGTACCCAACAATAAAAGAAAAAATTAAGCGGGTAAACACGTTCTACCTGTAATCCTATTCAAAAAAAAGTAACAAATTCCTAATGAATTTGAAAAATCTTTAAAAAATAAGGAGATAACGTTTTAAGCCTCCCCCTCAATCTCAACAAACGCAGCAAAAATGGCTTCTGAAACCGAACGCCCCTCTTTTAAAATATATTGAAGCGCTTGAAAAAGTCGCTCTCCATTAAACAAAATTTCGTCTGTTAATTCACTCAAATGATGAAGGGGAATGCCCCTTTGGGGATAAGCAATTAAGGTATACTTGAAAATAGGTTTTCGCTCTGAAGGACACAGATAAAATCCACCCAAGCGCATCTCTTGACTTAAAGCTGACAAAATTTCTAGCACAGGTAATTTGCTTTTTAAAGGAACCCGTATATCAAACAGCCCCAACATCTCCATATGACCAGAGGCCTCATCCCAACGAATCGCAATTTCGAGAGGTTTTTGAAGCGTCTCTACTAATAACAAAAGCTCTGTTGAAGATAACTTATTATAGGACCAACTATGGGATAAAGCTATGTCTTCCCAAAGCAAAATAGGGTCTTTTTGGGGTGTTGGCGCCACCAATGAACGCTTGACCATCCCTCCTCCAACTAAAAAGCCATTCGATACCCGAAGGTTCACAAAAACAAGGTAAACTTGCAACCTTTATTTTTTATTTTTTTCTGCTTAAGAAACACCGTTTTCTGTTGGTGAAGAATCCATGGGTATATCTACCGCTTCATCTTCGTCAGCTTCCATCTCACTCACGCGAACCACCGAGACCACCTTCTCCTCTGGGGCTAAACGGAAGATGACCACACCTTGGGTTCTGCGTCCTGCGATACGAATATCATGAACAGGGCAGCGGATCATCTGCCCACCATCTGTCAGCAGAATGATCTGGTCTTCTTCATGAACCGGCAGTGCCGCAACAATCAGGCCATTTCGGTTAGAAACTTCCATCGTTGCAACCCCCTGCCCTCCCCGGCCTGTTCGGCGATAAGCATACGCAGAGGTTCGCTTGCCATAGCCACGCTCGCTCACCGCGAGGATGAACTGTTCTTGAAGAGCCATTTCATCAAATTTTTCTTGGGAAAGCGCGCCACCGTAAGCAAGCAGGCTAGCATCGTCTGCATCTTCTTCCGCCGCCTCATCTCCCCCTTCGCTCCGGCGCAAGCGCGCTGCTTGACGCAGGTACAGTTCGCGCTCTTCTGGAGAAAAGCCTGTTCCTTCCAAAATGGTCATGGCCACCACCTGGTCACCTGAAGCCAGGCGCACGCCGCGGACTCCTGTGGAGGTGCGGCCTGAAAATTGACGAACGTCGCTTACGCAAAAACGAATGCTGCGGCCATGGCGCGTCGTCAACAAAACGTCTTGATCTTCCCGACACACTTGAACCGCAATCAGGCGCTCCCCCGCCTCCTCCAATTTCATGGCAATCTTCCCGTTACCACGGATGTTGGTGAAATCAGAAAAGGCGTTTCGCCTCACGTTCCCTGCAGATGTCACAAAGAGAATGTCTAATCCCTTCCAATCTTCTGGATCCTCCGGCAAAGGCAGAAGGGTAGACAATGTTTCTTGCTGGGTTAAAGGAAGGATGTTAAGCAAGGGTTTGCCTCGCCCCTGGGGGGTTCCGATGGGAAGCTCATAAACCTTGAGCTGATAAGCTTTCCCCACAGAGGTGAAAAAAAGCAGCGGTGTATGGGTTGTTGCGACAAAAACTTCTGATGAGATATCTTCTTCCCGGGTCGACATTCCCGTTTTGCCTTTGCCTCCCCGACGCTGGGCCCGGTAAGCCGCCAGGGGAACCCGCTTGACATATCCTTTGACGGTGAAGATCACCACCATATCTTCCCGCTGAATCAACGCCTCTTCATCCAAAACCGAATGATCCGCTTCCAAAGCTGTTCTTCTAGGGTCTGCGAACATAGTTCTGACCTCTAAAAGCTCTTTTTTCATCAGATCAAACAACAGGGTTTTAGAGCTTAAAATGCTCACATATTCTTGAATTTTAGCAGCAAGCTCTTTCAACTCATCGGTCAGCTTTTCCCGCTCAAGCCCCGTCAACCGATGCAAACGTAAATCAAGGATGGCCTTCACTTGAGCTTCTGTAAACCCATAGCCTTCAGGCCTTAACTGAGCCTCTCCTTCCCCCAACAGCTTGAGGTAGTCTGAAATTTCTTCTACAGGCCAGACCCGCGCCATCAAGGTTTGGCGAGCCTGCTGAACGTCTGAAGATTTACGAATGAGCCGAACAATTTCATCAATATGAGAAACCGCCACCACAAGCCCTAAAATCAAGTGGGCTCTGTCCCTTACCTTGTTCAAGAAAAAACGGGTGCGACGCGTGATCACCTCTTCGCGAAACTCAATAAAGGCTTGCAGCACATCCTTGAGGTTCATCTGAAGGGGGCGCCCACCATTGAGGGCCAACATATTCACCCCAAAAGACGTTTGAAGGGGGGTCATCGCATATAAACGGTTCAGGATAACTTCAGGGACCACATCCTTTTTCAGCTCAATCACCACCCGCATACCGTTGCGGTCTGACTCGTCCCGCAGCTCGCTGATCCCGTCGAGTTCCTTATGCGCGAAAAGCTCCGCAATGCGCTCCACCAGACGAGCCTTGTTAACCTGATAGGGAAGCTCTGTGATGATAAGGGCTGCCCTGTCTTTCTTAAGCTCTTCCGTGTGGCACTTACCCCGAATCGGCACGCTGCCGCGCCCTGTGAAGTAAGCGTCACGAATCCCTTTTTTTCCAAGGATAATCCCCCCCGTTGGGAAATCAGGTCCTGGAATGTAGTCCAGAAGCTCCTCAATTCCCAATTCAGGGTTATCGATCAACGCACAACAACCATCAATCACCTCCCCCAAATTGTGGGTAGGAATATTGGTCGCCATCCCCACTGCGATTCCCCCGGCACCATTCACCAACAAATTGGGAAAGCGAGCCGGAAGCACGGAGGGCATCATCACCGTGTCGTCATAATTTGGCTGAAAATCAACGGTTTCTTTGTCGTAATCTTCCAGAATGTAATGGGAAATGCGGGTGAGGCGAACCTCTGTATAACGGCTGGAAGCAGGTTTATCACCGTCCACCGAGCCAAAGTTTCCCTGGCCATCCACCAACAGCGTTCGCATGGAAAACGCCTGGGCCATTCGCACCATCGCGTCATAAATGGCCATTTCACCGTGGGGGTGGTATT
>JBOFRK010000104.1:0-1262 GCA_051650945.1 Alphaproteobacteria bacterium | reverse complement strand
GGCCATATCTGGCGCGCCAATCATCAACGGCACAAACCAATTGCCGAAGCCTCCAATCAACGCGGGCATTACCATGAAAAAAATCATTAAAAGGCCATGGGCCGTGATGATCACGTTATAAAGTTGGTGGTTGCCCCCCAGCAAAAGCCCCCCCGGGTGGGCCAGCTGAAGGCGCATCACCACCGAAAGCACAGTGCCCAACAGACCGCCAAAAATTGCGAAAAAAAGATATAAAGTTCCAATGTCTTTATGGTTGGTGGAAAAAATCCACCGTCGCCATCCAGTTGGGATGGGATGGGGGTGCTCCGCCTGGTGATGAACCCGCTCCTGTTTTTTAGGATACGTTTTTGAGCCGTTTAGCTTCGTCATCACAAGCTTTCCCCCATCTTAATCCTATCTCCTAAATGCGCTGTTTTTTTCTTTAATTCAAGCCACTGGGCGAACTGTTCCCGAGGAATCGCTTTCACCACGATTGGCATAAAACCATGGTTGATGCCGCAAATTTCAGAGCATTGTCCATAATAGACCCCCTCTTGCTTAATTTGAAACCAGGTCTCTGTCAGCTTTCCTGGAACCGTATCTTTTTTAATCCCCAAAGCCGGCAACGCCCAACTGTGGATAACATCTGCAGAGGTCAGCAGAACCCGTACCACCGTTCCCACGGGAACGATCAGCGGGTTGTCCACATCCAGCAAACGAAGCTGGTCTGGCTGTAGGTCTTTTGTGTCCACCATAAGGCTGTCGAAAGCAATTTGGTGGTCGGGATAGTCGTAAGACCAATACCACTGGTGCCCCACAACTTTAACCGTCAATTGGGGGTCCACCGCTTTATCCATAAAGTAAAGCAATTTCAAAGAAGGGATTGCTAATGCAACTAAGATGACGGTTGGGATTGCCGTCCAAATCACCTCAAGAAGCGTGTGATGGGTTTGGGTGGAAGGGGTCGGGTTTTTGGAAGCCCGAAATCGCAGCAAAACATAGATTAAAAGAGCGCCCACAAACAAGGCTATCGCGCCTGTAATCCATAAGAGAATATCATGGAGGTGATAAATTCTTTCCATAACGGGGGTTGCGGGTTGTTGCATCCCCATCTGCCACGGAACAGGCTTTCCGGCCCATCCAGTGGAAATCTCCACAACACCTAAGGATAAAATGAAAACAGAGCAAATGCTTCCCAATCCACGCCACGCTTGGTGCGAAACGGTTTGCAACAATCGATATCCAGACCCCCAATGTATCAAGAAAAGACCTATCTGCATGTT
>JBOFRK010000103.1:0-1437 GCA_051650945.1 Alphaproteobacteria bacterium | reverse complement strand
CATTCTCTTTTTCCCCATGCATTTTTTGGGGCTGGCAGGCATGCCACGACGCATTCCAGACTATCCTGATGCCTATGCGGGGTGGAATATGGTGTCTTCAGCTGGGGCGTTGCTAACCTTTGGTGCAAGCCTTTTGTTTGCTTATATTATTTACTATACCTTACGTTTTGGGAAAAAAGCAGAACCGAACCCTTGGGGCGAAGGCGCCACCACCCTTGAGTGGACCCTCCCTTCCCCTCCCCCTTTCCATGCTTACGATGAACTTCCCCATGTTAAATGACGCTTGCGAGGGTTTGCTCGCTTCAGAGCAAAAATTGTGGCGGTTTCAGTCTGATCTTTCAACAGCTAAAGATTACTGGGAGCTGTTAAAGCCCCGGGTGATGGCATTGGTGGTGTTTACGGGCTGGGTCGGTTTTATGCTGGCCCCAGGCCAACTTCACCCCCTGCTTGGCCTCACAGCGATTTTGTGCATTGCCGTGGGCGCCGGTGCCGCAGGGGCCCTCAACATGTGGTACGAGCGAGATTTAGACGGGCGCATGTCTCGCACCCAACAACGCCCCCTCCCCCAAGGACGCGTTCAGCCACCAGAATCCCTGGGGTTTGGGCTCTTTTTGGCCGTTGGAAGCGTTGGCATTTTAGGGCTTGCTTTAAATTTAGTGGCTGCGTTTTGGTTGGGGTTTACGATCTTTTTTTATGTTGTCGTGTACACGATGTTCTTAAAGCGGCGAACGCCTCAAAATATCGTTATTGGAGGTGCTTCAGGAGCGCTGCCCCCCGTGGTTGGCTGGGCGGCCGTTTCCCCAGAATTTGCTTCGGCCCCTTGGGTGCTTTTCCTGATCATTTTTTTGTGGACTCCGGCGCACTTTTGGGCCCTTGCTCTCCTGAAACAAGCGGACTACAAAAAAGCAGATATTCCTATGATGCCTGTGGCTCAGGGGGTTCAAGCAACGAAACGCTACATCTACGCCTATACCTGGTTGACGGTGGGCGCGTCTTTCCTTCCCTGCTGGATTTTTATAGAAAGTTCAAGCTGGGTTTATATCACCATCTGCAGCCTTCTAGGTGGGTACTTTATCTTTTTAAACCACAGGCTGTTAAAAACAGAGGAACCAACGGCTTATGCCCTCGAATCTTTTATGTTTTCCATTGCCTATCTTTTTTTGGTGTTTGCAGCCCTTGCTTTCGATGAGCTGACCCATCTGCTTGGGATACCAAAGCTATAAAACGTGTCTGACAAAAGAATTTCATAGGATTTGCTTTAGTTTAAGTGCGATTGCAGCGACTTGGATAAAGGCTTTTGCCGTTGTGGAAAGTGTTTCAACATCAACCGCAAGTCTTCTAAAGATACCAAGCCAGCTGAAAATTCTCTCGACAATCCAGCGCTTATGCAAAACCATAAATCCTTTTGGGGTTTGCGGTGTTTTACGAGGACGTTTG
>JBOFRK010000102.1:0-2143 GCA_051650945.1 Alphaproteobacteria bacterium | reverse complement strand
ATCAAATTTTCCCTAACATACCCCCGCGCCACAGTTCCGTCAAGGGATCCTGTGGCTCTTATCGCCAGCATAGGGGCATTGAGAATGGCTTGCATCCCATCAGAGCCTATGGCTTTTGATGAGGGGCAACCAAACCCCTTACAAAAAGGCTCAGTTACCAAAATGACTTTCTTCTGTAAAAACAGTTGGGATTTTTCCATATTCATCATTCCCTTCAACGACCGATTGAGGGCGCATTGGTTGAGTGACCATTGATGTAGGGCGGGCCGACTGCTGCGAAGGTATGATAGTCTCAGAAGCTGCTTTAACATTCCCTTGGTAAGACTCACCCCCTGGGAGGAATTCAGGTGGGTTACCGTAGGTATCGTGTCCCATTGTTTGTAGGATGCTTTTTCGGACAGGGATATCGTGAGCAGAACCATAATGGCTTTCTGGTTTTGAAAGATTTGAATCTGTCTTTCCAAGTTCCACATCTGTCTTTTGTTGAGGCTTTTCGGCCAATTTTTTGAGTTGATGCTTTTTGTATGCTTTGAAGCCGAGGAACCCTCCCATCGTACACAGGGTAGCCAAGGAGACACCTAAACTTACTGTCGCGGCGACGCTTGACCCCACTCCCCAAAAAGTGAGAAGGATTTTTTCTGGGTCTGTTTCCGGCGTGACTGTTGCTGTAGATACAAGATTTGTCGTTACCACCTGACTTGTCGTTACCGCCGGATCAGAATAGGGGTCAAAGATGCGTCCATAAATATCAGGGGTGCCTGCTCGATCGTCAACCCAAACGACCAACACATTTCCATCTTTCAGCATTTTCACCTGGGGATCAATCTGAATGCCTGTCAACGTTCGGCTGAGGCTAATCTCATCACCAAGGAATGTGCCATTAGAGGCTACAACACGCCCATAAAGGCTTGAAGCGCCTGTCTGATCACCATCCCACACAACAAAGGCATGCCCGTTATTTAAGGCGGTGACTGAAGCATTCGCCTGGTTCCCGTCTGTCACCTGGTTGATCTTGATTTGATTGCTCAAAACCGCGCCGCTTTCTGAAAAAAAGCGCCCGTAGACATCAAGATTACCATTTTGATTTCCCTGCCAAACCGCAAAAACTTTACCATTGCCAAGGGCTGCCACAGAGGGCTTAGACTGATCTCCAGCTGCATTTTGGTTGAGGGTGAACTCATTGCTGAGCGCCGTCCTATTCGATAGCATCACCCGGCCATAGATATCAAGGTTTCCTGTTTGGGTGCCTTGCCACGTCACAAAAATATTTCCATTGTTTAAAACTGTTCCAGATGGGTAATATTGCCGTCCAGAGGCATAATACTCGTTGATTAAAAATGTATTAACAAGGGTTGTGCCATTGGGAGCCAGTACGCGTCCATAGATATAATTATTCGTCCCCAAACCCTCAAAAGCCAGAAAAACATTACCATCATTTAAGCTTGCTAATAAAAAAGAAGGTGGGTTTACTTGAATGATCGACACCTCATTACCGATGCCTGTCCCAGTGGGGGTTGCGCCCCGCCCATAGATATTACTATTGTAGTCCATCCACGCCACAAAAGCATTGCCATTGTTGAGCGCTGTTACAGAAGGATAATATTGATCGCCTGCTGCATTCTGATTGATCATCAACTCATCACTCAGGGGGGCGCCTGTGGTGCTGAACACACGTCCTAAAACATCATAGGCTCCCGCTTGATTCCCTTGCCAGGTCACAAAAGCATTGCCATTTCCCAAGGCCGCTACAGAGGGGTTTATCTGGGTCCCCGTTGTGTTTTGATTGATCAGGAATTCATCGGTCAGAGGTCTGATAGCATTGATGGCAGCGACTTGAGCTGCCAGGCCCGCCACAAGAGCTTCCCCTGGGTTTTTGAGGGCATAGGAAACGCCTCTGGAGAAAAGGCCCGCAAGGCCTTTGGAACCTTCAAAAGCAAGGTTTGAAGCGCTTTCCAAACCCTTCAACACCCAAGCTCCATAGCCCATGGGAGCTGATGCTTTGGGGGTAGGAGCTGAGCTTCGGCAAGCTTCCTCAAAAGCAGCTTGAGACACCCCCTGGGTTGCCCTTTGGGAGTGCTTGTTTTCTTTGACACGATCCTCCCTGACAACCGTTTCATGGCCTTGGGAGCTCCCCGGCATAGCG
>JBOFRK010000101.1:0-2355 GCA_051650945.1 Alphaproteobacteria bacterium | reverse complement strand
CTTCCTGTGAGCATTGCTGAGACGCCCCTTTCTTGCGTCGTGCTGGGAACTGGAAAAGTTTTAGAGCATATGAGAACTTTACAGAACGTTTTGGTCAACGTATAATGACCTCCTAATTTCTGGAAAATTTAGGAAATTGGCCGTTGGGGTTTTTTTCTTTGCTTGTTTTTTCAGGAATCCGTTGAGGGCGATTAGCTCAGCGGGAGAGCGTCTCGTTTACACCGAGAGGGTCGGCGGTTCAATCCCGTCATCGCCCACCATTCTTTTTCTGGATTACCCTGAATAGATGGTTTCTTTTTTGAAACTCTACACTTTACTAAAAAGGCTCTTTTTCAGAGCTTGTTAGTTTTTTTATCCAGCTCTTCTCCAAACTTCTAGCCAGCTTTTCAGAGAAAAATGCATTTACTTAACCTCGGTTCGACGTAAGTTTTGAGGAACCTCTCCCACAGAGTGGAGAGGTGTCGAATTATTCAAACAACGTCCTCTTGATGGGAGAAACTTGAAAAACACGCACGGTAAAGAAAGGGTTTTTACTTCGGAGATTCTCAAAGTTCTTGCGAAGGAGCGCTCCCCCCTCAGGGAGAGAAATAGAGAGTATGCCAACACTTGTTCCTGGAATCGCATCCCGCAACGCGGTTAGGCCTTTATCTCCCATGTTATTACCGTCCAGATAAAGCCATAGAAGACTTGGCGGAAGATGTTGCGCCAGCGCTTTTGCTCCTCCATCTCCGATGTTGTTTTTGCTCAGATCAATTTTTTGAAGCGTCATTGGAAGAGCTGGCGCGATGGCTTTCATGATCTCTGCGCTGATGTTTTTCTCAGCTAGTTCTAAACCTTTGATCGGGGCATGACGCAAGAGGTTCACGAAAGCCTCATCAGGTTTGTTGTTCTTCCAGAATGAATCTTTTGTTAAATCTGGATTTTTTATTAAATCTAGAAAAAAATCTCTAGCCTGTTGTTCGTTGGGGATAAATGGCTGGACTGCTTGGGTTGACCCACGAGAGATTGCTCCGCTTCTTTCGCGTCGTGGTTTTTGATCCGTCTCGCCTTGCTCTGCGAGGACAACTTGAGGAGCCGTTAAGGCCATCAGCGCAAGTCTTAAAAACCTGAATAAGGTGAAATTGCTGTGCATAGATTTTTCAATACTGTAATTTATTCAATAGATTATACCCTACAGCACAGATCTTTCATAATCGTAAATTTTTGCCCAAAAGGGGTGAAAATTATCCATCGCCCTTGTAGGAGATGGGGTAGGAACGGTTATACCAACCCAAATTCGATATAAGCAACAGCTCTCCCCATCAAGGTCGTTGTTGAATAAATCGCGAGATACAAACCTCTCCCCTTGTGGGAGAGGTGTTAAGTTTACTTAGATGCGCCTCGTTGCAGGCCAAACCTGATGGAGCTTGACACCAAAAAGCCTGAAGGTTGAGGAAAAACAATTTTCCCGGTTTTTAAAAATCGTTTTAAAAGCGTGCCAGAAACTTTTGACTCACTCTCTATGGTTTCTAGAAACAGTTTAGGTCTATCTAAGAGCGATGAAATTTCAGGCTCATCTTGAACAGCAGTTTGATGCATCTCTTGAACTAAATAAAAACTCACAATAGAAACGATCACCGTCGCAGCAACCGAAAAAACAAAAATCCATTTTCTGGGAAATGCTTTGCTAGAAGTTTGGAGAGGAAAAATTATCTCTTGCTCTTCGTCAGAAGATGGTAATTCTTCTTTGAATTTTTGAGAAATTGCTTCAGGATCTAGCTCCAAAATCTTTGCATAGGATCGAACAAACCCCTTCAAATAAGCATGATTTTGTGCCACATCTAAATGACGACCTTCTTCAATGGCCTCAACAACATGGCGTGTAAGACGGAGTTGTTCTGAAACTTGGTCAAGGGTTAAATCGCGATTCTCACGGGCTTTTCGAAGGGTTTGCCCCACGCAAAACGAGAAAATTCCAGAAGATGTTGTCGAGCGTGCAGAATCTGCAAGCAACTCATTTGTTAGTGAAAACGTTGACATGTAAACCTCGACCCAAATATTTTTTATTTTTATATCAATAAATTATACTAAATTTTATAAATTTGCAAAAAAATCACTCCCAAACATGGGCTGTTGAGAGAGTCTCTTTTTTTTACAATATTCAGCAAAATAAAGTTAAAAAAAGATTATGTTTTTTAAAATTAGAAAAATTTTTTTTCAATTGGATAAATTTAGCCTCTAAGAAGGCTGCGCTTTTAAAAGCTCTTGAACCAACGTTGCTAAGCCAAGCTGGCGTTCCCGCTTTAAGCGTTCGGCCTGTAAAATAGCCTGAAGCTGAACCAATGTTGTGTCAAATTGATCATTGATCAGCACATA
>JBOFRK010000100.1:0-6480 GCA_051650945.1 Alphaproteobacteria bacterium | reverse complement strand
GGCAAGGGATGCGCGTTTGATCATCCCACCTGAAAGTTGGTTTGGATACTTAAAAGCATCTTGGGTTTTAAGCCCTACCAGCTGTAATTTTAGATGGGTCATTTCTTCAAGAGCTTCTGGCGGCAGGCGCTTCAACTCTTTAAGGGGCAGCTGAATATTCTCCCCCACCGTAAGGGAAGAGAAAAGCGCCCCTGTTTGAAATTGAACCCCCCATTTAGAGCGAAGTTGTTGCAATCCTTCAGGCAAGGAAAATCCTAGAATACGAATCTCACCTTTTTGAGGCCTGTGAAGCCCTAGCAAAATTCGTAAAAGTAAGGATTTACCACTTCCTGAACCCCCAGCGATTCCCATAATTTCACCTTGTAAAATATCCAATTCAAGGTTGCGATGAATCCACTGGTCTCCAAACCGCGTTTCTAAATTCCGTATTTCAATGGCAGAGGGTTTCATCGTTTAGATTCCCAACCGCGTAAAAAGAATCGAGAACAGGGCATCTACAACAATCACAAATGCAATTCCCTCCACAACAGACCAGGTTGTGTGTTGACCGATGCTTTCTGCTTTATTTTCCACAGCAAACCCTTCATAACATCCCACCAACCCAATCACAAACGCAAAAACGGGGGCTTTGATAATCCCCACCCAAAAGGTCCAAGGGGTTAAGGCTTGGTGGAGCTGGTGGAAAAAAAGCTCAAAGGAAATGTTGAGGTGCAGGTAAGCCATCAAAGCTCCGCCTAAAATACCCATGACATCTGCGAAGAAAGCCAACAGAGGCATTACAAGCATCAGCGCCACAACCCGTGGCACCACGAGCATTGCAAAAGGCTGCAGCCCCATGGTTTCTAGGGCATCAATCTCTTGGTTCAGCTTCATCGAGCCAATCTGGGCCGTAAAAGCACTTCCAGATCGACCTGCCACCACAATGGCTGTCAAAAGAATCCCAACCTCTCGCAAAATGGAAATCCCTAAAAGATTAACCGTATAGATTTGAGCACCAAAGCGAGACAGCTGGTCTGATCCTTGAAATGTCAAAACAATGCCGATCAAAAAAGAGATGAGCCCAACAACAGGCAAGGCGTGGATTCCTGAGCGCTCAAGGTGCGTCACAAGGGAAGGCCAGCGAATCCTGTAGGCAGGATGTGATAGCTTTCCGAAACAAAGGAAAATTTCCCCCTGAAACGCTATGAGTGCCTTCATTTTTGAAAAAAAATGCAAAACTTTCTCACCAAGGCGCTCAAAGGGAGAAAGCAGCGAACTTTTAATTTCAAGAGCAGGTATAGAAGCAGCAGGTGCAACCGTTGCATCAAGGTAATGAATCAAGGCGTCAAAGCCTTCAGAAAAACCTTTTATATGGAGTTTTCCTCCAGAAGATTCCCATTGCCTCTTCAACTGTACCAGGGCCCAGGCACCGCTTGTGTCCATCAGCCGAACACCCTCCCCATCAATAGATAAGGTCTGGTTTGAGTCCAGAAGCTTCAAGGCCTGGCAGATATTTTTTGAAATAAAGCCATAGCTTGAAAGATCCATAACCCCTTCAAGCACCAGCATGTTTTGCGCTTCCACAATCTCGATGGCAAGGGGGTTAGGTTGCAGGTCTTTGCGCAGCAGATTCAACATGAAAGGATTCTTACGGGTTCAAGGATTTAACACACCCATTATCTTTCAAAACATTTAAATTCTCCTTTAAAGCTGACCCAGGAGACCGTTTTTATAGAAAAATTATTTTCTTATTTGGAAGCCCACCGGATATTTGTCCCTTGAATCTATTTCGGTAAAAATTTAGAGTTACCCATCATTGCGTATAATTAAAGGAAAAAATCTCATGGGACGGTTTCGGTGTGGAAAAATTGTGGCAACCCTGGGGCCAGCCAGCGCTTCGCCAGAGATGATTGAAGCTTTGTTTAGCGAGGGTGTTGATGTCTTCCGGCTCAATTTTTCCCATGGCACCCATGAAGACCACGCGAAAACTTATCAAACTATTCGCTCCCTTGAGCAACGCAAGGGGAGGCCCATCGGGATATTGATGGATCTCCAGGGGCCCAAATTTCGGATTGGGACCTTTGAAGCGGGCTCAGTTGTCCTTGAAAAAGGTCAATATTTTGACCTCAGCCTTTGTCCGATCCCTGGTAGTCATCAAGGGGTTACGCTGCCCCACCCAGAGCTTTTTCAAGTTCTTCACCCGGGGGCTCGCCTGCTTTTAGACGATGGGCGTTTAGCCCTAGAGGTTATTGAAAATAAAGGTGATAGGTTGGTGACAACGGTGGCCCTTGGGGGGACCCTCTCAAACCGAAAGGGTGTGAATGTGCCCCAGGTTCTTCTCCCTCTGTCTCCTTTGACCGGGAAAGATAAAGCAGATTTAGCCTTTGGCTTAGCATTAGGCGTTGACTGGGTTGCCCTTTCTTTTGTGCAAAAACCTGAAGATATTGAGGAAGCCAAAGCCCTCATTCAGCAACGGGCGGGCGTTATCGCAAAATTAGAAAAGCCCCAGGCTATACAACATCTCGATGCAATTGTAGAAATTGCCGATGGCATTATGATTGCGCGTGGTGATTTAGGAGTTGAAATGCCGCCAGAAGATGTGCCTTCCATCCAAAAACGCATCATTCGAACCGCACGCCTGGCAGGAAAACCTGTGATCGTTGCAACCCAAATGCTAGATTCCATGGTGCATGCCCCCACCCCCACCCGGGCAGAAGCTTCAGATGTTGCGACAGCCATTTATGATGGTGCAGATGCCGTGATGCTTTCAGCAGAATCTGCGTCTGGTAATTATCCCGTCGAAGCGGTTAGCATGATGCACCGCATTTTGATGCGGGTTGAGGCTGACCCCATCCACCGAACCCTTCTAGAAGCCAGCCGATCTGAACCAGAATCTACGACGTCAGACGCCATTACAGCAGCAGCCAGGCAGGTGGCACACACCATCCAAGCAGCAGCCGTCGTAACCTTCACCCAATCTGGTGCAACAACATTGCGGGCTTCACGGGAGCGCCCTGAATCGCCTATTTTGGGCATCACCCCCTCCCTGGAAACAGCCAGACGTTTAACCCTTGCTTGGGGTGTCTACGCAGTCTATGTGGAAACCTGCATTGCGACGTTTTCAGAAATGGTGCAGAAAGGCTGTCACATCGCCCTGGAAGAAGGGTTTGCCCAGATAGGTGAGCGCATCGTTGTAACGGCAGGTGTGCCCTTTGGCATCAGCGGCTCAACCAATATTTTGCGCATCGCCAGAATTCGCCAGGAACCTTAAGGGATTGCGCTTGAAAAAATGACGATTGTTTAAAAAGACAAAAAAAATTATCTAAAATCAGCGCATTTTTAGGTTTTATTAATAGATTTCCTTGTAAGTTATTGAAAAAAGGAGGCTTATTTATGAAATCTATCCCGTCCCCGTCCCCTTCCCTTAAAACCCCGTGGCGTAAACGCGGGAGGCCCAAGCTTGAAAAACCCCTCAAAGATCTAGGAACCCTTGAATTCCAAATCAAACGCCACTTGCTCTATGGCGCTCACCACCCTGACATTTGCAAAAGCTCCCCCAGTTTAGATTTGCTCTATCACCATCAGGTGATTACAGAAAAGCACTATGAAGCAGGGAAACGGTATTACCTTCTGTCTCAAGAAGCTGTCCAGGGTATGGCTGTTAAACCGACTTCAAAATCTTGTTTGGCAAACCTCCATGAGATTCGACATTTTTGCCCATGGGAGGGCACTGCTCCGGTTTCTGCATATGCTTTGCGCAAGCTCAAACAATGGCGGCGCGTTGAAAATTACCTAGCCTCTTTGGATCCCAAGCTTCCCATTTTTTTGTATCGCGTCCTTGTGGAACAAAAGTTAGAAAAAAAATTGTTTGCCCCAAGGGAAGGGGATGAAACCATCCAAGATATAAAGCTTTTACAAAGTGGTTTAGAAAAACTTTCACACTATTTTCAATTTTTGCCTGCTTAACAAAACTTCTGACTAAAAAAGGGCTTTCAGTTGTTTTTTTTAAGATTTAATGATTTAATCAAATAGATAAAATGACCTTTAAATAATTTTTAGATTTTTTAGAGAGACCAAAAAAGAAGCCCTTTTTCAGATCTAAACACCGTTTAGCGAGGGTGCTTTACGCTATGTAGGCGATAGTGGGTTATAATGTGGCAAACCTTTAAGCAAACGCTTTTGAGCAAAGTTTTGTTTCTAAAAAAAACATCCTTTGCACAGCCTACCCTTGTGGGAACGTGGTGCATGTTTAAAGCTTCAGGTGCCATTTTTAAAACATCAGCTTGCTTTGATGCTTTTTGGGACTCTCTTTCCTCAATAACGCTAAATCCCCCCACAAACCTTTGGGAAGATTCTGCCTGTTCTCTTCCCCAGGAGGCGCAAGAGCACCTTCAAGCTTTTTTTCGAAGCATTGAAACCACACGTCCAACACTGCCTCAACTCACCAGGATCACGGTGGCAGAAAAAGAAGTGTCGCTTTTTTTCTGGTACCTTAAGGATGTTCGCCTTTGGATGCTCTGGGTGCCGCCTTATCCCGGGTTGCGCCAACCTACACAAGCGGAGGAAGAAAAAATATTTCCGTCTGCGCTGTTTCAAAATTATGAAAAAGTGTCTGAGGTGTTGCAAGATTTTCCTTTGCTGCTGTGGCACCGCAATGCCAAACAACAGGTAGATTTTTGTAACCCGCTCTATGCTCAGCTTCAAGGGAATTCCCTTGAGGCGGTTTTGTGGAACCAAGAAACTTTTTTTCCCTCAAGCCAAGTCGCAAGCCTTTTTCAAAAAGTTCAACAAACAGGACAGGTTGAGCAGGTTACCTTTTCTAAGCGCATTCACCAAAAGCGGCATTTTTTTGAAGTTTGGGAAAAACCAGACCCCCACACCCGCGGCACCTGGGGAATGGGGTTTGATGTTTCAGACCACGAAAAGCAACAAGAGGGGTTGCGTTCCCAACTAGCTATTTTTAAAAAAACAGCAGAGCATCTGCCCCAAGGTATCGTTTTTTTTGAAAAAACCCAGCGGCTTCTTTATGCTAACCGAGCCTTTCAAGAGCTTTTTAGGCTACATCCTGATTGGCTTGCTAAAGAGCCTTCCTTTGAAGATTTATTTGATGAGCTTCGCAACCAACGGCTTCTTCCAGAAGTTCTTGATTTTTCTGCTTACAAAAAACGGTTTCTAAATTTTTTCCAAGAGTACTACCCGAAAGAAGAGATGCTTCATCTGCCTGATGAGCGAAGCCTGAAAATGACTATTCTGCCCCATCAAAAAGGGGGCGTTGTTTTTATCTTTGAAAATATGACTGAGCAATTGATCCTTGAACGTAAACACAACGCATTGATAGCTGTGCAAACTATCCTAACGCGTCATCTTCAAGAGGGAATTTTGATCTTAAGCGTTGATCAGCGCATCGTTTTGATGAATGAAAGCTGTAAGAAATTTTGGGATGGCTCAACATCTTATCTCTGGGAAAACCAATACATTGCAGAATTTTTTACTCAACAGCAGAAATTTTTTCAAACAAGGGAAGAGTTTGAGCATTTTAAAAAAACTATTTGCGCCGCCATGCTCCAACGCAATTTTCAAGAGGGAATTTGCCAGAGGAAAGATGGGAGCTGTCTTAAATTTAAATATATTCCCCTGCCTAATGGTGAACACCTTATAACCTATGAAGACATTAGTGACAAATTGGCATTAACCGGAACCCTCGAAGAAGCAAAAAAGCTGTTAAATGCTTCTTGGTTGTTAGAGCAAAAAACCTTGCTATCCCCTTCCATCACCGACGAAAAACAGACGATTGATCTTGTCAACATGTTCGAACGCTTGCAAAAGTTTTTTCAACCTTTGATCCAACGCAAAAAACTTGTGCTTCACATGCCAACGCTTTCCCCAGATCCCTTGGAAACAAAGCTTCCACGAGAAAATTTTTTCAGATTTTTCTATTACTTATTGGGTTGCACCCTCCAATCCTGCCAAAAAGAAAGTCAGATTTTTTTCAATTTTCAAACCAGATCTTTCCGCCTACGCCTTCGCATTTCTTATACCCGAGCGTCTCATGAAACAGCGCTCCCTGCTTCCTTCATGCTTCTTAAATCTTTTTCTGAAAATTGCCAAGCGTCTCTTCGGATACATAACAAAAAAACGCACAAACAAACGATTATTTGTGATTTTTAAGATTCTTTATTGTCAAGTTTAAAAAATGTCTATTATTCAAGTGGCATTTTTTGTCTTATGATTAATTTTTGCAAAAAAGGAGATGCTTGTGTTAAAGAAAAGTTTTTTTAGGTTTATAGAACGTATCTGACAAAAGAATTTCATAGAATTTGCTTTAGTTTAAGTGCGATTGCAGCGACTTGGATAAAGGCTTCTGCCGTTGTGGAAAGTGTTTCAACATCAACCGCAAGTCTTCTAAAGATACCAAGCCAGCTGAAAATTCTCTCGACAATCCAGCGCTTATGCAAAACCATAAATCCTTTTGGGGTTTGCGGTGTTTTACGAGGACGTTTG